>JAUVLX010000006.1 GCA_030600525.1 Desulfobulbus sp.
AAAAAACAGGGTTGCTGGCATTTTTTTATATAAGCCGCCCAGTTCTGTAAATTTGGTTTTGCCGGTCATATACAACACAGACCCGGTACCCATGAAAAGCAAACTTTTATAGAGGATGTGGACCACTGCATGAGCTGTGGCACCATTTATGGCGAGATCCGTTCCTATACCGACCCCTGCCACCATATATCCGACCTGAGAGACGATTGACCAGGCTAATAACCGTCGGATATCATTTTCCATTATCGCGTATATGACACCGTAAAGAGCCATGGCTACACCAAGAACAATGAGTATCTCCATTCCTGCGCATGCTCTGGCCAGAGTATAGACTGCTGTTTTGGTGGTAATGGCGCACATGAATACTGCACCATTAAAAGAGGCTTCGCTATATGCATCGGGGAGCCAGGAATGCAACGGTACAACAGCTGCGTTCAGAGCAAAACCGATCATGATAAGCCAAGTGTAGAGTTCCGGGTGAGCAACATCCATAAGGTCAAATGAAATATTACCGACTGCTTGATATCTAAGCATGATACCAGCCAGCAGAATGATTCCGCCTATGGTGTGGATGAGCAAATAGCGGTACCCGACACGCAAACTTTTCTTGCCTCTACGGAACCAGATAAGAAAAACCGAAGCAAATGCCATCATTTCCCAGAAAAAGAACAGGCTAAGGTAATCCCCGCAATAGATTGTCCCGAGTGAACCTGCTACATAAAACCATGCAGCGATGTGTTCACCGGCTCGTTCTACATGTAAACCATAGAGTGTACCGATAACAGCCATCAAAGCCATGATGCAGGCAAAGACAGAAGAAAGCTTGTCGACCCGACCGAAAACCAGTTCCCAATCCATAAAGCGATATACGCCAAATGTATCAGAAAGCCCGGTGTTGAGCATTACAGCACCTAAAGCCAGCAGCGGCACAATAAAAAGATAGGGTCTGCGCAAAGGCCCACGAACAAAGGGCAATAGCAGTGCACCGGCAATCAGAAGTAATGATGGATGAATAAAGCTGCTTGTCATTTCTCTTCCTCATTGCTGTTGTCACCTGTGCAACAGTCGTAAAAATCAGTCCTTACTTGAAGCCCAGCACGACCAAGCCATCGTGCCACTACAATGATCACCGCTGCAGCGATGGCTCCGAATAGAGACCAGAACGCAGGGATATGTTGCTCAACCCATGAGTGAGCGTGACTGGTATCGACAACCAAAGCGAAGCCGATAACAGCAGCAAGTATGCCATAACATATCCCTATCAAAATCTTGATATGTGTTTGCAGGTATTCAATAAATTGTGTCATCCTGTCACCATCTTCACAAATTGCATCATAAAGCCAGGAAAGATACCGATAACTACTGAAACAGTAGCTGCGATAAGAATTGGAATTAACATACTGAGCGGAGCTTCCTTAATACCTGTCTCAACTTCCCCTTCAGGTCTTTTGCCAAAGAATGCCTTGTATGTTACCGGTGCAAAGTAGCCAACATTAAGTACAGTAGAAGCAATAAGTATAAGGAGTATCCCAACCTGATGCGCTTCCATAGAACCAACAAGCAGGTACCATTTAGTTATAAAGCCTGCAGCAGGTGGAGCACCTATCATGGAAAGAGAAGCTATCGCAAAGGCACCAAAGGTAAATGGCATGGTCCTACCGAGCCCGCTCATTTCTGATATATATTTTTTATGGGTGGCAATAAAAATTGCTCCGGCACAAAAAAAGAGCGTGATCTTTGAAAAGGCATGATTAACAATGTGAATCAGGCCACCGTCTATGGCGTGGGGAGTGAGTAATGCTACTCCAAGAATAATGTAGGACAACTGGCTAACAGTGGAGTAGGCAAGTCGAGCTTTCAGGTTATCCTTGGACAGGGCAATCACCGAGGCCACGATAATGGTAAACCCAACAAAGTAGGCAGTGGGAATCCCAAGATTGAGCATATTCATGGTATCAACACCAAACACATAAAGCATGGTTCTGGTGGTACAGAACACGCCTACCTTAACGACGGCAACAGCATGGAGAAGCGCGGAAACAGGTGTTGGAGCAACCATTGCTCCAGGGAGCCAGTGATGAAAAGGCATCACGCCGTTTTTGGCAAATCCGAAAAAACAGAACACATACAGCATCACCACGATCCACCCTTTGGTGTCAGCAGGGATAATGCCGGTGAATATATTGTGAGGAAAATCGAGATTACCGACAAGCACGTAAATAAGGATTAGCGCTGGCAACAAAAAGAACTTGGCTGTTGTTGTCAGGTAAATAATGTATTTCCTGGCACCATCGTATGATTCTTTATCTTGGTGATGAGCAACAAGAGGGTACGTGCAAACAGATACTATTTCATAAAAGAGATAAAGAGTAAAAAGGTTATCTGATAACGCAACGCCGATAGCTCCGAATATAGCTAGGGCAAAGCAAGCATTAAATCGTGTCTGGCACGGTTCATCATGGGCTCTCATATATCCCATCGAATAAAAAACCGCGATCATCCATAACGAGGAGGCCACCAAAGCAAAGATCATGGAAAAACCATCGGCACGAAGAGTGACCGATAATCCTGGCAAAATCTTGAATATGGGAAAAACCAAGGTTGATCCGGCTTGCAGGGCAGGGATAAAGGAGAGGACAACGATAAAAAGCAGTACCGAAGCACTACAGGAAATAGCTTCCCGCAGATTCGGATTGTTTTTCATCGTCATAACCACCAGGCTCCCGATAAGCGGGATAATCACTGCCAGCAACAGACATGAATTTTCAACAATATTGGTAGTGGAAACAGCGTCCATGGTGTTTATCTCCGATTACCCCTGTAGATCGCCAAGATCTTCAACATCAATTGATTTATAGTTTCGATAGACAGCGATCACTATACTGATAGCTATAGAAGCTTCTGCCGCAGCAATAGCCATTATAAACAGTGTGAAAATCTGACCAATAGCTGGGTCAGGTGCAAGAAACCGGTTAAAGGCCATGAAATTAGTTGAGGCGGCAGCTAAAATAAACTCTGACGAGATAAGCATGCCGATAATAGTCCTACGCACTATCAAACCATACACCCCGAATCCAAAGAGTAATGCGCCAAGGACTAAGTAGGTTTGTAGGCAGTTATAGAGATTCAGCAGTACCATATGCTAATTCCTCCCCCTTCGTGCAAGTACCAACGCACCGATAATAGAAAGCAGCAGTACAATGGAAATGAGTTCAAACACCATAGAGTGTGTCGTTAGCAGTGCCTTGCCAACAGACTCTATATCGCCAGTTGCATTTTCAGGGCGAGGAAAAACCTGCCACTGGGTTTTAAGCCCGAGAACCGAAAACCCCGCAAAAAAAAGTGCGCCAACGCTGGCCCCTAAAGGACCCGAGAGTTTAGAAATGTGTTTATTACCGGGGGAATTTTGTTGTTCAGGCGTCGACATCATGATACCAAAGGCAATCAAGATTGACACCGCACCTACATAAATCAAGAGTTGCATCATTGCCAGAAAGGGACTGAGCAAAAAGTAATAAACACCGGCAAGTCCTGTGAAACAAATAGCAAGTCCAGATACTGCTCGTACCAGTCGGTGCGAATTCACCGCAACAAATGCACCGAAAATAACAAGAGCAACAGTGAGCAGAAATATAATACCGACGAACCCCTCTACGGAAAAAAGAGTTGGATTGGGAGTCGGCGAAAAGACAAGTGGTTGCATCAGTTTTGATCCTCCAATCGCTTGACCAAGTCGATGATAAAATCATCTTTATTAAAACTGACAAGGTTGTATTCCTTGGAAAAACGAAGAGCATTGAATTTACAGCTCTCTACACATGATCCGCATAAACTGCATTTAGTGAAATCAAGTACGTATTTGGTCAGCGTCTTTTTCTTATCACCCTCCATTTTTTTACCAGCAAGCGTGATACACCCAGATGGACAGGCTCGCTGACACGCCATACAGACAATGCAGTTAGGCTTCCCAGTTTCTTCGTTGCCAATAAGCTCGATATGTCCTCGGAAGAGTTCCGTCATAACAGGAACTTCGTATGGATAATTCTCAGTCACTACAGGACGAAAAAATTGACGGGCCGTAATCATTAAACCGGTTACCAGGCTTTTGCTGCCAACCAGAATATCACTCCAGTATCCACTCATAATTAAAATACCTTGATGAGTGCCGCTGTGACCAGCACATTGACAAGGGAAAACGGAATAAGAATTTTCCAGGATAGATTTAACAGCCGATAGATCTGTGTCCGAGGGTAGGTCCAGCGAACCCAGATAACGGTAAAAATGAGGACATAAATCTTCAGCAGAAACCACCAGACTCCTGGGGTTTTACCAAAGGGACAGTCCCATCCACCTAAAAATAAAGTTACAGTGAGGCAGGCCCCCACAACAATATTGAGGTATTCACCCATCATGAACAGGCCAAATCCCATGGACCCGTATTCCGTCATATAACCAGCGACGAGCTCACTTTCTGCCTCAGCCATATCAAAAGGAGCACGGTTTGTCTCGGCCAGGGAACAGATAAAAAAGATAATGAAACCTATCCACATATAGAGGAAATGGCCATTCTCGAATCTAAATATATTCCAATGCCAGAAACCGCCCTGCTGATCTATAGCAATATCTCGCAGGTTCATGGAACCGGAGATCATAACAATGGCAATTACCGTCAGCAGCATTGGAATCTCATACGCGAGATTCTGCGAAACCGCACGAGCTGATGATATAATTGCATACTTATTTCCAGATGCCCACCCACCGAGAAGAACGGCAATCATCGAAAGCGAAGCCAGGGCGAAAATGAGGAGCACAGAAAGCTCCATAGCCCGTCCCTGAATATCGCCTGAAAATGGTATAACAACCATGGAAGTGATGGCAGGTATCATCGCAATTACAGGAGCAACCCTGAAAATAATACCGTCAACACCCTGGGGTACTATAAGCTGCTTTGACATCAGCTTGATACCGTCTGCCAAGGGCTGCAATAAACCTGCAAAGCCTACTTCAGTGGGACCGACACGGCGCTGGATTCGTGCAGCACCTTTTCGTTCACACCAGCCAAGGTAGGCAGCATTAAGGCCGGCAAAGGCCATTATGCCAACCAAATACAAAATTGGACGCCAGATACTTGTTTCCATAGGTAATTGTAATTGTTGTTACTTAACGATCAATCTCAGGAATGACCAAGTCAAGACTCCCCATAAACGCCAGGGCATCTGCAAGAAGCATACCTTCTGCAACCTCACCGAACAGACTCAAATTGGAAAATGTAGGGGAACGAAGTTTGAGTTTATAGGGATTTTTTCCACCATCACTGACCAGACGATGGCCAAGGGAACCGCGTGCGGTTTCCACCGCTGAATAGTAGTACCCTGCTTCTGGCTTTAATATTTTCGGTACTTTTGCCTGAACAGGGCCATCAGGGAGTTTGTCAAGTGCCTGCTCGATAATACGGAGAGACTGCTCCATTTCATCCATTCGAACCATGTACCTGGCCATTGAATCGCACTCATCATACACAGGCACGTCGAAATCTAATTCGGGGTAGACGGAAAATGGTTCATTCTTGCGCACATCGTAGTCAATTCCTGAACCACGAGCCACTGGACCGGTTGCCCCATACTTGCGACACTGCTCGGCGGAAATAAATCCGATGTCCTTAATCCGCTTGATAAGGATAATATTATGGGTCACCAGATCATGATACAGGCTGGGCATACGCGAACGCAGTCTTTTTATGAAATCACGAGTACCGGTAATAAACTCATCATCAATATCATTATAAACACCGCCAAACCGCATGTAGCAGTAAGTGAGCCTGGAACCGGTAATCCGTTCAAGCAGATCGATAACGTGTTCTCTATCATCGAAGGCATACAATAACGGAGTAAAACCACCCAGATCAAGCAAGAAAGCCGCCCACCATAACAAGTGGCTGGCAATTCGATTGAGCTCTACAGTTATAACTCTGATATATTCAGCACGTTCCGGAACCTCTATCCCTGCAGCCTTTTCAACAACAAGCGCATAACCATGGTTAAACGCCAGCGCATGCAAATAATCCATGCGGGCAGTATTCGGCATGAACTGAGCATAGGGTGCCACTTCTGCGAGCTTTTCATGCATACGGTGGACATATCCAAGTACCGGCTCAGCCTTGACAATATATTCTCCATCCATGGTAAGCTTGACGCGTAGAACACCATGGGTAGCTGGATGCTGGGGGCCAAGATTAAGAACAAAGGTCTCATCATGCCGCAATTCGACGGGGAGTGTCATGGCATATAATCCTTAAGCAGGGGGAAAAAATCGGCATCTTCAGGAAGGAGGATACGAGTGAGATCGGGATGTCCCTCAAAGATTATACCGTAAAAATCAAAGGTCTCTCGCTCATGCCAGTTTGCACCTGGAATGACCAAAGAGATGGTCGGCACCACCGGCTTAGATCGGGGAACCGATGCCCGGACCGTTACCCTACATTGATCATGATCGTAACGTGCGTAATCATAAACAATTTCCAACTGTTCTTTCTTAAGCCAATCTACACCGGCAATAGACTCTAGAAAAAAGTCATTTTCATCCAGTATGACTGCAATGTCTACAACCTGGGAAGGTTCACAAAGAACGTCGAGATGGCTGCCATGTTTTTCAAAAGGAGTTGTTATTACTCCGGTCTGCCTTTCAATTGACGGTTCGTTTTCAACAGCTTCTTCAGCAGCGACCTGAGTGCTTTCATTTTGTTCTTGTTCCTCTACAGGAAAAATGGCTTCAAGTGCTGCTTTTGTTTGTTCTACTCTATTCATTGGCTTATACCAGGTCAGCGGATCAGACTCTTGGCCATCGGCGCTTGCCGGTGATCTTTTCTTCTAGGGTCATTATTCCTTCGAGCAGGGCCTCGGGTCGCGGTGGGCATCCAGGAATATACACATCTACAGGGAATAATTTGTCAGCGCCTTCAACCACATTATAATTTTCTTTAACCTTAAAAGGACCGCCTGAGATAGCACAGTTGCCCATCGCAATGACCCACTTGGGCTCAGACATCTGATCATAAAGTGTTTTAACGGCAGGTTCCAATTTCTTATTAATGGTGCCTGCTACGATCATGACGTCACTCTGCCGTGGTGATGGACGAAAGACCTCAGCACCAAAACGGGATATATCATACCGGGACCCGCCGGTGCACATCATTTCGATAGCACAGCATGCCAGGCCAAAGGTCATTGGCCAAAGAGAGTTAGCGCGTCCTAGATTAAGCAGCTTATCCAGCTGGGCGAATTGAACTATTGATGACGGTACGTTTTCAAGTTCCACTCGAACACTCCTTTAATCCACGCATAAACGATAGCCAATGACAAAATACCTACAAAAATAAGGACTTCAACAAAGTCTCTGATAACAAATTCCGGACTGTTATAGGCAACAGCCACCGGAAAAAGAAAGAGAACGTCAACGTCAAAGGCCAAAAATATAAGGGCATATAAATAATAGATAATACCAAAACGAATCCAGGCACTACCGATGGGTTCCATCCCGCACTCAATAAGCTGCCCAGATTTACCAGCTGTTTGCCGCGTATGGGACGAAGGGCTCAAGAGTTTAACGATAATAATTGGACCGATACCGAAAGAAAGCGCACCTATCAAAAATATGGTAACGTAGACGATATTAGTCAGGGTCACCTGATCCATACACCACTCCATTTACTTCCTTTTTCATCAAATAAACTGATCTATACGATCAGCACGTTTTATCAGTATATCTGGATTCGATTTCTCTGTCAAGGCCAAACCTGTGACTTAATTGACCTATGTGCCGCATTGTAGGGCTTCTACAATTACCCTTATCTTGATGATAAAATCATTGACCAATTCTGCCGAAGTGGTAGGGTACGCACCGAATTCAATTTCAATAATACTTAGGTTCAATCATTTTGATACAAGTTGGGTCATGGCTATCACGTTTAGACAATTAGAAATATTTATTGCTGTTGCTGAAACCCAGCAAGTGACACGGGCCAGCAAAAAACTTTTCCTGACCCAGTCAGCAGTGAGCATGGCTCTTGGGGAGCTCGAAAACCAGCTCGGCGGCCCGCTGTTTGATCGGCACGGGCGGAGCCTCCTCCTCAATGACCGGGGTCGATACCTGCTACCACTGTCCAAGCAGATTCTCAATCAAGTTGCCAATGTTGAAACCATCCTCACCGAGCAAAGCGATTCAGTCGCAGGTGTACTGGAAATTGTAGCCAGCTCAACCATTGGTAATTATGTACTACCCCACCTGATTGGGGCCTTTATGCAGCTGCACCCAGATGCCCACATCAATATGCTGGTCGTTAACACGATGGCTGCCGAAAATCTTGTCGCAAAGGGAGAAGCTGACCTTGGATTTGTTGAAGGCGAAATCAATGTGGAATCTCTAATTGCCACTGATTGGTTTGAAGACGAACTCGGCATCATCGTCAATCCTGCACACAAACTTACCGCACGTAAGGCCTTTAAGATACCAGAAGACCTCAAAGAAACGAGTTGGGTTATGCGTGAAAAAGGGTCAGGGACGGCTGAGATTTTCACCAAAAAACTGGGAAAGCACTCCTCGCTCCTTAAAATTGTCACCAAAACCGGTCACACCGAAGCCATTAAAAAAATGGTTGAGTCCGGAACTGGCGCAGCCTGTCTTTCTGCACTCACAGTCCGTAGGGAACTTGAGCACGGTTGGCTTAAAATGCTGCCTATTGAAGGCATAAATATGCGTCGCCAGCTACGGATTATCCAGCACAAGGACAAGATAATTACCAGATTGATGGCTGAATTTTTAGATTTCTGTGAGCTGGCAGCCAAGGCAATCAACGGCAAAGAATGTCTTTCTCTGCCTGATAACCTGAAAAAATTTCTTAAAAGATACGAGTTGAAAAAAAGCACCGTTTAGCAGCAACTCCTCTACGACAAACGCCAGTCTTGAACAAATGCTTTTACAGTAGAATCAAGAGGGTGCCCTCAAGTAAATACTGCCTGCTCAAACACGCCAAACACAATGGACTGCAAACGAGCACCTCGCTTGCTGTCCATTCACACCTGCACTGAATTAAACGATTCCGTGACTATTGTAATGCTGCCAGAGCCTTTTTTATCCTCCGCATGCCTTCCTCAAGAACATCCATGGAAGTGGCAAAAGAAAAGCGAATAAAATCATCAGCACCAAAGGCTGCACCTGGAACGCTCGCAACCATCGCCTCATCCAGAAAATAATCAGCCAGGGTTACCGAATCTGTAACGGCATGATTGTAATATGCCTTTCCATAGTAGCTTGAAAAATTCGGAAAAACATAAAAAGCTCCATCTGGCTTGATACAACTCACCCCGTCAATTCCATTGAGCGCATCCACGAAATAATCCCGCCTTGGCAAAAAGGCCTCTTTCATCTGCCCTGGAAAACCCTGCGGCCCGGTGAGAGCAGCAAGGGCAGCATACTGGGCTGGTGCTGACGGATTAGAAGTTGACTGGCTCTGAATTTTATTCATAGCCTTGATCAGGTGCAACGGTCCAGCTGAGTAGCCGATCCGCCAACCAGTCATGGAAAAAGACTTGGAAACCCCGTTAAGGATAAGGGTCTGATCCTTAAGCGCAGGCTCTGCGTCAAGAATATGGGGTGGCAAATCCGCACCATAGGTCAGTGTCTCATACATATCATCGGACACCACCAGCCAATTGTTTTTAAGGGCAAGAGCAGCAACTTCCTTGAGTCCTTTAAGCGAGAAGATCGCTCCGCTAGGATTTGAAGGACTGTTCAGGATGATTCCGCGTGTTTTTTCAGTCACATAGGAAGCGATCGTTTCCCCGTCAAGATCAAAATTATTTTGTTCATCAAGGGGAACCAGTACTGGAACGCCACCAGCTAACTGCACCATGGGTGGATAAGATACCCAATAAGGAGCCGGTATTAAAACCTCATCGCCGGGGTTAAGGATCGCCTGAAAGACATTATACAGTCCATGCTTTCCACCACAGGAAACCTGGATCTGGTCACCTGAAAATTCCCAGCCATGGTCTTCTTTAAACCTGGTGCATATTGCATCACGCAGCTCAGGAATACCTGGTACCGCAGTATAACGGGTATGACCATCATCAATAGCCTGCTTCCCTGCCTCGCAGACATGAGCCGGGGTGGGAAAATCAGGTTCACCAACACTAAAGTTAAGTACATCTGCACCTGTTGCCAGCAAGGCCTTGGCCTTGGCATTGACGGCTAATGTTGGGGAAGGTGCAATCTGGAGCACTCTCTCTGATAGTGCAATGGCTTCTGAACTCATACTATTTCTCCTTCTAAGCAGCTTTATACCATTTCAACAATGCTGCAATGTTATTCTCTGCAAAAGGGAGCATAGCGAGGTGTATATAACGCTGCTCCCATAATAAATAATACGTTAAGGTTCTTTATAAACAGGACAGGGCCGCTGCCAATCATATTGGCGATATGCCGGATCGTTATAGCTCTCGTGACACTCAAGACACAACCCAACCCGCAATATCCGCTGTAATTCTTTCCCGTTGAAGGGTCGGAGATCTTTCCTTGATCCTTTTTGAAGCGGTTCACCTTCTATGGTTACAAAATTATCCAAGCCAACAGTTCGCCCGTCAAGGGTATCGACCCCTCGATCCACAGGATAAAATGACCATTTACCACTTTCTTTCACAACAGTCCCCTCACCCAGGCCGACTGTTTTAGGAGATGCATGGCACTCCTTGCAGGTTCTTCCTTTTGCTTGGGTAGTATGTGGATTAATCGCTGCCATGGTAAAACTATTAAAGTGGTCTGTAACATCGCCTTGCTCATCAACCAGAGTCACGATATCCTGGCAACCTGGAGTCACAATAACTACCTCATCCTGCCAAACAGCAAGCATTGGCTTCTCGTAGCGAATGTAGGAACGCCCTTCTTCCCACCAACCAGGTGTTTCCTTCAAAGTCAGCTTATCCAGATGAGTTTCCCGTTTATCCTGTTTCGCGTGACAACCATAGCACTGTGGCACCCAGGTTGAATGACAGGCCTCACAGGTTACCCGTTTATGACCTGGGTATTGGCACGCCTCACTACTGGGCGAGTTCAGCGGTCGTTTTTTGCCATCATTTTTTCCAATCAGCAAAAATTTCCCAGCTTCCGAAGTGACATTTGTCAACGCATTGCCTTTTCTGCTCTTACCAGGAGCAGGGTCATGACACGTTTGGCATTGTATTTCCAGTTGCTGTTCGTAATGCGCATAGCGGTTTCCATCACCCATAATTTCTTCTCTGGTGTGACAGTCAATGCATGACATGCCCTTGGCATGATGAACATCTTCAGCAATCTCCAGGTAAAAACGGTCCCCTGGTAATTTTTTAGAGGAGAGTCCGCCTTTTTCATAGGGTGTTCCATAGCCTTCGGCCTCAAACACCCCTATATAGGAAAGCCCTATTCTTCCGGATCTGTTATGGCAGCGAATACAATTATCGTCTGCTACCTTTTTCACGATCAAAGGATGCGGTTTTTTTTTCTTTGCCTGGCTACTGCCTGCCTGGGATTGTTCGTCAAAAGAAGTCACAGAAGAGGTCTCACTACCCTTCGGTGCCTGGTAATGGCACGCTGAACATCCACCGCCCTTTTCATTAAAAAAATCTGGGGCACCGGGTAAATCATTCTTTTGCTTCCAGAGATGACAGGTAGCACAAAGTTTACGATAATAATCTAGGGCAAGGGAGGTCTCGCCGCTGGAAAGCAACTGTTCAACTGAAATATCAGCATCCTGGGTTTCGCGTTCCCCCCAGTAATACAAGAGCGTGGCTATTATCCCTCTGTTGGTGGCCATCAAGGAATTCTTGACTTTGGAAACATCAGCAGGATGACATCCTTCAACCCCGCAGGTCTGCTCGACGACACGTAAATCGCCTGGATTCAGCACCATCCCTTTATGGGCTTTCCCCTTATCTACGGCCAGGGCATCACCCAGATGACAAGATGAACAACCGACGATAAGCCTATCATGTGCAGCATCAAGTTTCTCATCCGTATGACAGAAGAGACACATCTCCACATAGCCTGCCGTGGTAACGGATAGCTGTTCGGGACGCTTGGTTGCCTTTTCTCTCACAACAAGATAGCCGACCAGTAACAATACAACGGGAAGAAATATCAGGGTTGTGACCAGGTTGCGCTGAGGAAGATGCATTATCGCTCTACTTGATTAATTCATAGTAGCAACGCTATGATGAAAGGCCTTTTTCCAGGCCACTACTGTTTGCGTTGTATTTATTCCTGAAACCCCTGCACTACTGGATAACGACGACCAGGCCCAAACGCCTTGGTGGTGATTTTAATGCCCAGCGGAGCCTGTTTTCTCTTATATTCATTAAGCTTTATCCTGCGCACCACATCTCTCACCGTGTCCAGGTCTGTTCCCAGATTGGCAACTATTTCCTCGACGCTTTCATGCTTTTCCAAATAAGCCTCAAGTATGGGGTCAAGCACTTCATAAGGAGGGAGGTCATCTTGATCACACTGATCAGGTTTCAGCTCGGCAGTCGGCGGTCTGGTGATTATATTATCCGGAATCACCTCTGTATCACGGTTATAAAAATATGCCAACTCATACACCATCACCTTGGGTACGTCTGACAGCACCGCAAGCCCACCGCTCATATCACCATACAGAGTACAGTATCCGATTGCCATTTCAGACTTATTGCCGGTTGACAGGAGCAATCCGCCCATTTTATTGGAGATAGCCATAAGTAGATTGCCACGAATCCTTGCTTGAATATTCTGCTCCGTAACATCTTCATCCAGCCCACTAAACAGTGGTTTGAGAATGTCATGGTACTGTTCCATTAGACCTGCGATTGCAAGTAATTGAAAATCACAGCCCAGGTTGACTGCCAACGATCTGGCATCATCCACGGAGGCTTTAGATGTGTAGGGTGACGGCATTGCCACGCATAATACATTTTCAGGCCCAAGTGCCCGACACGCTATGGCAGCGGTAATGGCAGAATCTATGCCGCCGGACAAGCCAATTACCGCCTTTCTGAATCCGGTTTTATGGAGATAGTCGCGGACGCCAAGTACCAAGGCCTGTTCAACCATCTCGATACTCTCAACGGGAGCAGAGGCAGGTATAGGACGATCAAAACTATCGCTGTCTACAATAACCATATCTTCGACAAACCCCTTCCCGGAAGCAGCAACCTCACCATGGTTATTGATAACCAGGGAATAACCATCAAAAACAAGACCATCCTGCCCGCCTACCTGATTAACATAAAGCAGGGGGTAATTGTTCTCTTTGCAGATACTACTAAAAACAGCCAATCTCTCCGAGAGTTTGCCGTGATAGTAAGGGGAGGCAGAAATATTGATCAGACAGTCAGGCACAACTGCACCAATCACAAAGGCATTGAGAGGATTGACAGGATATGCCGCATGATCCCACCATATATCTTCACATACAGACAACCCGAAATGGAGACCGTGACAAGAAAAAATAGTGGATTCAGTTCCAGCCTCGAAATAACGCGTTTCATCAAACACATCATACGTGGGCAGCAATTGTTTACGCGCCCTATGCACTATCTGTCCACCTTCAATGACAAAGGCCGAATTATACAATTTTTTCCCTGTCCCTTGTCGCTGCTCAAGTACCCCAACAATACAGGTTATGCCCTCAACTCTTTCAACAAGCTGATCCAAGGCATTATCATGGGCAGTAAGGAATGAGGGACGTTCCAGCAGGTCTTGAGGCGGGTATCCGCACAGGGTTAATTCAGGGAAAATAACAAGGTTGCAACCGGCCTTTCTGGCCTTATCTATCCAGGAGAAAACCTTTTCCAGGTTCCGGTCAAATGCACCTATAACGGGATCGGTCTGAACAAGAGCAATTTTCACAGCAGTAGGTAAGTTAGAAAAATGAAATTTAATGAGACGAAAACCAACTACCGTCTCAAGTATGCGTACATATAAGAAAGGGAGGTGTTATCTGAGAATAGCGAGAGGTGGCAAATCCGAGATTGGCAGCCATCACAATGCGTAATAGCAGCCTAAAACCAAATCACCCGACGCAAGTGACACTTCCATCGGGTGGCAAAGATAAGTGAACTTATTGTTTCAGGACATTAGCAGCTGCCGGCCCTTTAGCTCCATCAACAATTTCAAATTCTACTTTATCACCTTCGCCTAGAGTTTTAAAACCTGATCCATCAATTGCAGAATAGTGTACGAATACATCCCCACCTTCTTCTTGTTCGATAAAACCAAACCCCTTTGACTCATTAAACCACTTCACAGTTCCTTTCAACATTGCCCTTTTTATCTCCTTTATTAGGCTGAATGTTTATCCCATGTAATGCTCCCTACACTGTAGCTAACCAAGACCAGGAATGATCATCAGTACTACACTATTCAATAGCAATATTTGGTCTCTTGAATAGTAGCAATACATGGTCTACTGAATGAGGCGACATTACCATTAATATTTTTAAAAACAAGGGAATTATTGCTTATTTTCACGCTTTGCTTTTTTTTGATATTTCCTCACGGCACGGCTATGCTCCCGAAGAGTATGGGAAAATACATGGGTGCCGTTATTTTTAGAAACAAAATACAGCGCACCTGACGCTGCCGGCTCAAGCACTGCTTTCATCGACTCACGCCCTGGATTGCAAATTGGTCCAGGCGGCAGCCCTTTAATCATATATGTATTATATGGAGTTAATGTCCGCAGGTCTGCCTTGGTAATATTACCGTTGAAATCAGCAATTCCATAGATAACTGTCGGGTCAGATTGGAGCCGCATTTTTCTTGCAAGCCGATTAAGGAAAACACGGGCAATAAGGGGGCGTTCTTGGGCAGCTCCTGTTTCTTTTTCTATAATTGAGGCCAAAGTAAGCAGCTTATGCAGACCTAAATCCGGCTGTCTTTCCAGGGGAAGCGTATTCACCACCTCAAAAAATCGCTTTACCATCGTTTTCAGGATCGCCTTTTCGTCCATTGTGCCACGGCCGATAAAATAGGTATCAGGAAAGAGATACCCTTCAAGGCTTTCCTGCTGTACCCCCAAGGTTTCCGCGAAGACTCCATCGTTTGCCAAAGCAACAAAACGGTCCCGGTCAACCCACCCCTCTTGCCCGAAAATATCGGCGATCTGGATAAGGGTCTGCCCCTCGGGAAGAGTAACACTATGATAATAAATCTCGCCCTTCTCTAAAACCTGCAGCACTTCCAGAGGAGTCTGACCGTAGGCAATTTCATATTCCCCTGCCTGTAGTCGCTTCCCAATTCCAGAAAAACGGGCAAGCAGCAAAAACCTGATATCATTTTGCACAAGCTGCTTATCGGCCAGCAAGGTGCCGATAGACCGAACCCCGGCTCCTTTTGGCACCTCAACTAACACCGTCCCGGTACCCGGCGAACCAGTGATTACATAGCTCCAGACCCAAAAGGTAAAAGCTAAGGCGACAATGACCGACACTCCTGCAGTACAAAAAAAGAAATTACGCATACCTGAAAAATTATTTTTTATAGAGGTACAAACAACAACGCCTGGCACGTTCAAACGTACCAGGCGAAGAAATACTCAAACAACGATCGTTTATATCGTTTCCGTTTCTGTTTTTTTCTTACGGTTATTCTTTCGGATCTTGCCAAGGGTCAGCTTGATAACTTCATCCATATGCTTCACAGGATAAAAAGTGATCTTTCCCCGCAATTCTTCCGGAATTTCGACCAGATCCTTTTCATTTTCGTGAGGGATAATAATGTTTGTTATCCCTGCCCGCAAAGCAGCCAAGGCTTTGTCTTTCAAACCACCGATGGGAAGCACTCGGCCTCTAAGGGTCACCTCTCCGGTCATGGCAAACTGCTTTTTGACCGCCTTACCACTGATAGCCGAAAACAATGCGGTGGTCATGGTAATACCTGCTGAAGGCCCGTCTTTAGGAATAGCCCCGGCTGGTACGTGGATATGAATATCGATACTGTCAAAATATTCAGCATCCATACCAAGCTCATCCTTACGGCTCCGACAGTAACTCAGTGCGGCCTGGGCAGACTCCTTCATGACATCACCCAGTTGCCCGGTAAGAATCAACTTGCCTTTACCAGGAAGCACTGCAGTTTCGATATGCAGCAGCTCTCCACCCACTTCAGTCCATGCCAGTCCAACCACCAGACCCGGCTGGCTACTGGTATCCAATTCCGCTTCAGGTAAATATTTAGGTGGCCCCAAATATTTTGGCAAGGTATTTTCAGAGACAGCATATGGTCCTTTGCCTCCTTCTGCTACCTTGCGCGCTATCTTACGACAGATTTTCCCCAGTGCTCTTTCCAGGTTACGAACCCCTGCCTCATGGGTGTACTGACTGATTACGGTTTCCAGCATTTGGTCGCCCAATTTTATCTGGCGTGCCTTGATACCATTCTCAGTAATCTGCCGCGGTAGGAGATAACGGCGGGCAATAACTTTTTTCTCTTCCAGGGTATACCCTGACAAATGGATAACTTCCATCCTGTCCAGCAATGGCCGGGGAATGGTATCGCTACGGTTGGCGGTGGTGATGAACATGACTTTGGACAAGTCAAAAGGCAGGTTCATGTAATGGTCAGAAAAGGTACTATTCTGTTCCGGATCCAGCACTTCCAGCAGTGCCGAGGATGGATCACCGCGGTAATCATCTCCGACTTTATCGATTTCATCCATCATAAAAACAGGATTATTAGTCTCAGTCGTTTTCAACCCCTGCAAAATACGACCGGGAAGCGCCCCGATGTAGGTTCTGCGATGACCGCGAATCTCGGCTTCATCCCGCATACCTCCAAGAGAGAGACGATAAAACTTTCTCCCCATGGCCTTGGCGATTGCTTGCCCTAAGGACGTTTTTCCAACACCTGGAGGACCGACAAAACAGATGATCGGCCCCTTAGTGGACTTGTTGAGTTTTCTGACGGCCAGATATTCAAGGATACGTTCCTTAATCTTGTCCAAACCATAATGATCCTTATCAAGCACACCTGCAGCAACCTTTAAACTCAACCTATCACGAGAAGCATCTTTCCAGGGCAGATCAAGAAACCAATCAAGATAGGTCCGCACAATAGTTGCCTCCGATGCATCAGGATGCATCATCTCCAGCCGCTTCAATTGCTTGCGTGCCTCTTTCTTGGCATACTTAGGCATCTTTTTCTTTTTGAGGTCTTTGTGCAGCTCCTCTATTTCCTGGGAATAACTGTCCTCATCGCCAAGTTCCCGTTTCAATGCCTGCATCTGTTCACGCAGAAAATATTCACGTTGGCTTTTAGACATCTCCTCTTTAGCATCGGACTGAATCTTCGCTTGTACGGTGGAGACTTCAAGCTCCTTGCCCAACAGCTCGGCAACCAGACGCAACCGCTCAACCGGATCTATCATCTCCAGAATCTGTTGCGATTCAGCTATCTTGAGCCGCAAGTTGGACCCAACAAGATCTGCCAGGCGACCTGGTTCCTCGATGTTATTGATGATCATCATCAAATCAGAAGACAATATCCCCCTGAGTGACATAATCTTCTCGGTCTGTTCACGGACCGTGCGCATCAATGCCTCAGTTTCCACAGAAACTTCTGTGGTCTCTGGTTCTTCCAGCAGGTCGATGTCAACTTTGTAATAGGGTTCTTTTTGCTGAATAGCTCGAATCTTTGCTTTTGAAAGAGCCTGCACCAGCACCTTGAGTCGCCCGTCCGGCAGCTTCAAGGTACGCATAATCATCGAAACCATGCCTACCTTATACAGATCTTCCTCATCCGGCTCATCTTTGGTGGCATCCTTCTGGGTGACCAACATCAGCAGCTTATTGCTATTAGCCGCTTCATTGACGGCTTCCACTGATCCGGGACGACCGACAAACAACGGAATGATCATGTAATTAAAAACAACCACATCACGTACCGCCATCATGGGCAGGGATTCCGGAATCTCAAGATCCTTAGGACTCTCCCCAAAATCATCCATACTGTGGGACAACGAATCGTCAAACTCCACTATTTTCCTCCTCTTAAAACGCCTATGGCGAATACTGGTAAATAATTATCAACAGGAAGGTAAACACAACAACATCCGAAGTCAAGCCACGGAACTGCGACTAGAGTTGTTATAAAGAAGATATAAAGAAGAACCCGGTAGACGAGGCTGAAATCAAGTTATGCTGAGAGATAACAGAAAGCTTTTCCTCTTCCTTCCTAATGCGTTATAAGTATGATGGGCTCATAAAAACTCCATCACACCCAAAAGAAGGCTAAATTAAAGCACAGGTATGTAATTAATCGAACAAAGCAAGACTCCATGGAGAGGTCTTTTTCCTGGGCGAGAAGGGCTATTATACTCCGGGGCATGGAAAATAGCAAAACACCGTAGAACGAAGTTTTTACAACGCTATCATAATTATCTTGCTTAAATTTCTAGCTACCAATATAGAGGACGAAGAATACATTAATTATCTCAAGTCCCTATCCACACAGGATGTAACCATGCTTAGCCCTGCTTCTTTATTTCACCTGGACGACTTCCCTGAAAAAGATATCTTCAGCAACTGCATCTACGCCTGGGATGCCCTGAAACAGCTCAAAGAATACTCCAGCAGACGAACCAGCGAGAACCTTACCCACCGGTGCCTGAGTGACGGCATCCCCTTGCCAAGCCCCTTTCTCGTTCACAACGGAAAACTGCGTGACGCCAGGGAATGCACCATCACTTTTAACGATGTGACCAAGGGCAAACTGGTGGTGACGGAAAATGGTCAGTTACTAGAGGGGGCATCGATCATCATGGCAGGAGCAGTGCTGATCGGGAAAAAAATTGAAATAGGGAAAGGGGTACTCATTGAATCAGGAACCTACATAAAAGAACCTGCCATTATCGGTGACTATTCAGAAATCAGGCACGGTGCCTACATGCGCGGTTATTGCGTCATTGGCAAGCGATGTGTCGTAGGCCATGCCACAGAAGTCAAGCATTCGATTTTCCTTAACGACGCCAAAGCCGGCCATTTTGCTTATCTGGGCGACTCTATCCTGGGTAACAATGTGAATCTTGGAGCAGGCACCAAATTTGCCAATCTTCGTTTTCTTCCCGGCACGGTTGGCATTAAGACAGAAAAAGAAACCATTGACAGCGGATTGCGTAAGATAGGTGCTATCCTCGGCGACAACAGTCAAACAGGGTGCAACTCTGTTACTAATCCGGGAACGATCATGGGCCAAAAGAGTGCGCTTATGCCAAACACCACCGCTGCTTCTGGTTTTCACCCTCCAAACAGTCTGATAAGATAGGGAGTCTGCTTTTGATATCCGTTGGTTCCGTCCCTCCGCCTGCATACTCATAGAGGGCAAAAAAGAAGGCAAAAAGGATACCGACGGTAAAGTATATCCGGAGCAATCGATCCCAGGGTAACCTGGGCGCATCGGTCATTTTTTTAAATATCGCTGCAGTAATATAGGTGAAGCCAAGCGCATAGGGAGCAGTCAGCAACAGCTGAGACATGGTGCCGACCAAGGTAGCAACCAAGTCACTTCCCAATCGCAAGTGAAAGAGCAGATATACACCTGCAGTCAAAATAAACGTTATTTTTTCTCGTAAAGTCGTCATGTCAAATATAAAAGCTTGTTTTTTTCCGCAAACAGTACCGGATGCGGCACATTTCCTACCCCTTGTACATGTTTTCCCTTCACTTGTCTACCTTCAGGCGATAGAGAATAATTCTTCTGCTGTAGCTGAAAAAGGCTCTTTGACGCGGCAGCTCATTGATGGGGACCAGATTACTTTTTTCTCGCCCGCACCACTTGGCGATGATCGCGAACGTTTTCTCTCTTTAATAGCAGACCTCCACAACCGCCGTGATGATTATGCCAGCCAACTGTCTGCCTTGGCACTGATGAATCTCAGCGACAAAGGGAAAAAAGAATCCAGGCATTCCATCATCAGTCATCTCAAGGGAAGTCAGCAACCGGAGCAGGACAGCAGGTCCATGTTGCTCTGGCAGGCACGCCTGGTTTTGAAACTAGGGGAGTTGTTTGACCGCGAACAGAAGGAAATCGACAACCAACTTGCTTCCATGGCACAAAAGCAGGATAACCTGCTCCAGGAGTTACGTGAAGAAACCGACAACCCCTTTTCACTAACCCAGGGGATAAGCGAGGTTACCAGACAAACAGACGCCATGCTTTCCCAGCGCCTTACAGCCTGGGCACAGATCTACTGCCTGGGCCATGTTCCTGATTCGGCTTACACCAGGCTCTTCATCACCTCTGACCTTGGTGTGGCCGGGAAAATCATTGACCTGTGGGAAAACAGTCTGGCAACCACACCGTCACCGGTTATCATTGAGCTGCCTGGATATGGAAACCAAAAAGCAGCTCACACCATCGACCCAACTCAGCTGCCATCTATACCAAACAAAAACCTGCAGGCACTCTGCACCCGGCTTGTGACTGAAAACATAGAACAAGAAGAAATTACCTCACATATCCGAGCCTGGCACCAGGAACTTGACCGGCAATACCCAACAAACCAATACGAGCGGGCCAGACTTTCCCTCTACCCTTTTCAAACGGTCACGCCAAAACAATTATTTAAAGAGACGTTTGCTCACGGCATGCCGGGAAAAGAACAATCAGCAGCAGATCAGAAAGGATGTGTTATCGGAGTACTGGAAACAAACCCAGCAGGGTGACAGCTACAGAAGGTGGGCTCTAAAAAAACGGGTCGGACCTGTTATTCCCAACAGGCGCGACCCGGAATATAAATAAAAGAAAAACAAAAAGCTGAAGTTTCCCGGTTTTATTTTTATGGCAAACTTTACAATGCGTTATATGTTACTGAAACATTGAACTTTTGCCAGATCGAGGAACTCCTGTGTTAAGGGGTAATAAAATGGGGTTTTGCTACGTGCATGGCAAATACCGCAAAAAATAAATTCATTCCCGCTGTCGTGGCGCACCACGGCAGCTTGGACATTGTTAAAAACCGGGAAACTTCAGACAAAAAGCACTTAAGCTGTTTTCTCCTCACACTCCTTACGATATGGGTTAATGGTCATCACCGGGCAGCATGCGGTCTTCACCACTTTATCAGCAACACTGCCAAACATGATCCTCTCCAACCCCTTGTATCCATGGGTTCCCATGACTATGAGATGCGCCCCTTTCTCGGTAGCATAGGCAAGTATTTCCTCGGCCACATCACCTGACAAAACGGTGCTCGTCACGTTGCTCACCCCGAACGTCTCAAAGGTAGCTTTATGCTCCTCAACAAAAGTTACCATTCGCTGTTGTGCGGAATCAAACAACTCTTCCTCAAGGTTGGGCAGGTTCACCGGGGGAACAAAGAAACCGCTGTAATCTTCAAAATTCTGGGCAACAAAAACAAGGTCTAAATCAGCTTGAAAGGTTCCAGCTACATAGGCTGCTGCGCTGGCGATTTTACCGGCATTATCGGAAAAATCAATGGGTGTGAGAACACGTTTTATTTCCTGCATAAATTACCTCCCTGTTAGAAACAACAATAACAAATACTTCGTCCTATCTGCTGTAAATATATAGTCATTTTATCTTTTTTTCTAGCTTTATTGTTACACATGCTCCCCTTCAATACAAGGCTAAACAGCAATAATTTCAGGAAAAAAGTTGACCAAGGCAGCCACAACGAATATATTTTGAATTCTTTTTTAAATATCTGATCCGGAGTTCACAATGGATTTTATTCCTAAATGGATAGCCTGGGAAATTACCCGCCGCTGCAACCTTAAATGTGTACATTGCCGTTCCTCTTCTGAGCTACAAATAGACGATCATCCAGACTTCTCCCTTGCAGAAGCTAAAAGAATCATAGACGATATCCACAGCTACGCTGATCCGGTTATGGTTTTATCAGGTGGAGAGCCACTGCTTCGGGAGGACGTATTCGACATTGCAGCCTACGGTACAGGACTTGGAATGCGTATGTGTCTGGCGACCAATGGAACATTGGTCACCGAAGAAACCTGCCTCAAAATAAAGGAAAGCGGGATCAAGATGGTTTCTCTCAGCCTGGACGGTGCCTCCGCTGATATCCATGATGATTTTCGCAATCAACCGGGAGCATTTGCCGGGACAATGCACGCCATTGAGCTCTTCAATAAACACAAAATAGACTTCCTGGTAAATTCTAGTTTTACCAAAAGAAACAAACAGGAAGCACCAAAGATCTATGAACTGGTCAAATCCTTAGGCGCAACAGCCTGGTACCTGTTTATGATCGTCCCCACCGGCCGGGGGGAAGAAATCATGTCAGAACTGATCCCAGAAAACGAATATGAGGACATGCTCAACTGGCATTACGATATGGAAGCCGACGAGTCCGACATTTTGGTTCGCCCCACCTGCGCCCCGCAGTACTATCGCATTGTACTCCAGCGTTCAAAGGAAGAGGGTTCCCGTTTCAAACGTCGTAACCTCAAGTTTTCCACGGGCGGGTCCAAGGGCTGTCTGGCTGGCCAGCTGATCTGCCTTATTGATGTTGATCAAAACATCCTGCCCTGTAGCTACTTCCCACTTTCAGGTGGTAACCTGAAGGAGCAATCCTTTAAGGAAATCTGGGAAACCTCCAAGCTCCTTCTGGATATGCGGGATTTTAAAAATTACAAAGGCACCTGCGGCAAATGTGAGTATGTCAATGTGTGCGGCGGCTGCCGTGCCAGAGCGTATGCAATGACAGGCGACTACATGGGCCAAGAACCTTTTTGCCATTACCAGCCTGGTAAAGTATGACAATAGGGTATCTTGAATACTTAGATTTTTTGTCCAATGTTGAGGCATTCGAAAAAAAATACTATAGGCATATAATTACTATCTGAGTTTACACTTACCTCCGAGGATATTTTTTTGAACATAACGGGGTAAGCGATAGACGCCGATAGATTCGGACGTAAAGAAAAGTATGCAAGATGGTCAATAGATAAATCAAGTTATAACAGAGGATACATGAACGATACCTTTTTAAAAGCATGCCGCGGCGAGAAGACCGACTACACTCCTGTATGGTTTATGCGTCAGGCGGGCCGTTACCTTCCCGAATATAGGGCAGTCAGAGGCAAGACCACCTTCCTGGAGCTCTGCAAGAACCCGGAGCTCTGTACAGAGGTAACCCTGCAGCCAATTAACCTGTTCGGATTTGATGCTGCAATCTTATTTTCTGATATCCTCATTCCCATGGAGGCGATGAACCTCAAACTTGAATTCCACGAAGGCCGAGGACCGGTTTTCCCTGACCCTGTCAGGACCCAAAAGGCAGTTGACGAACTGATCGTTCCCGACCCGGATGCAACCATGCCTTTTGTAATGGAGACGATCAAGCTGCTACTCAAGGAACTCAAGGTCCCGCTCATCGGTTTTTCCGGTGCCCCCTTTACCCTTGCCACGTATCTGCTTGAAGGCGGCTCATCCAAGTTTTTTTACGAAACCAAAAGGATGATGTTTGAAAACCCGGTTCTCTACCATGAGCTACTGCAAAAAATAACCGACTGCACAAGCCTTTACCTCCAGGCACAGGCACGGGCAGGAGCACAGGCCCTCCAGATTTTCGACTCCTGGGCAGGGATTCTTGCTCCTGGTGATTATGCCAGGTTTGCCCTTCCCTATGTCCAGTCAATCATCAAGGATCTGCGCCAGGTAACTGACGTGCCGATTATTTATTTTGCCAACAACGGCTCTACCCTCATCCCCAACACGGTTACTGCCGGTGCTGACGTACTCGGCCTGGATTGGCGGATCAACATTAAAGACGGTATTGACAAGGTCGGCAACCACGCCGTCCAGGGGAACCTTGACCCCATGGCACTCTTTCTTCCCAAAGATACGCTTGAAAAACGGGTCAAACAACTCCTTGATGATGCTTCCGAAGCCAAAGGACATATTTTTAATCTGGGCCATGGCATATTGCCTCAAACCTCACCGGATAAAGCACGGATAGTTGTAGACGCTGTCCATCGCTTCAGCGGTAAATGACGAGAGAATAAAGGTTAAACAGTGAGAGTCCCAGGCATTGCCGAATGTGCTGCCATGATGACCACCTATGACATGCTGGCGAACATACGCCAGCATTCACTGGTGGTGGCCCAACTGGCCGAGCAGCTTGTTACTGCCCTGGCCCAAAATAATCAGGCAGAACCTTATACCTTCAGAGAGTTGGTCATTGCCGGGGCACTGCTCCACGACATTGCCAAAACACCATGCCTAAAGGAACCCTGTAATCATGCTAAGGTCGGCGCGCAGATCTGCAGAGAGCACGGCTACCCGGAAGTGGCGACCATTGTTGAAGGACATGTCATCCTCAAGCACCATGAACCAGAGCGTTATGCCCGTGGCGAGTTCACGGCTGAAGAAATTGTGTATTATGCCGACAAAAGAGTTCGTCACCACCAAGTGGTTAATCTGAATGAACGATTGGAATATATCCTTGACCATTACGGACAAAACGACCCGGTTCGACGACAGTTAATACGAGAAAACTTTAGCAGGTGTGTTGAGCTTGAAACATCCCTCTTCCAATGGCTTGATTTTCCACCACAAGACCTTGGAAAGCTCTGACACCATCAAATAAAACACATCACGGCTGTAATTTCTCAGGCAGCCTTTTTTAATGGTATCCGTACTGCCTTGGCAGATTTAACGATTCTCATTGACCATACTTTTGAAGGGAGCCAGGATTATGCAGCATCTTAACAAACTGTCCTTTGTATGCGCAGTTGCCTTTCTTTGGTTGTTTCATTGCCCACCTCCGCTTGCAGCCACTGAATTACAAACAGCCAGCGTCAAACCAAATGTCAGCAATCAGGCGAGTGGCCCTGTTCGCATGACAGATAACTTTTTCATTATCTATGACCCTTCCACCACCATGGATGTCCCTTACAAAGATACAGGGCTAAGTCGCATAGAGGCGCAAAAACAAATACTACAGCGAAGCAATGCATCCTTACCGGAACTCGGTTGGCAGGCAGGGCTCTACCCCCACTGGAAGGGTGGTCTCTGGCTCCATGGTTCCCCCATGGCTTTTAACCCCTACTACCCTCTTCACAGGTACGAAAACGTACCCTTTGGCGAAGCCATTAATCAATTGCCTACGCTCCCCCAGGCACCACCCATGCTCCAGACAGGGTTGATGAAGCTCGAACATATGCTTGGCCTCCCTGGCCGTACAGATGTTTTTATTTTTTCCGACGGTAAAGACTCAACCTATCCCGAATTGGAGCCACCTCCACTTGAGCAGGCAAAAAAATTAGCAGAAACCTTTGAGGTTTGCTTCACCATCATCAGCAGTGCCACAGATGCAGCAGGTAAGCAGCTGCTTCATGATATCGGTTCAGTCAACAGTTGTTCCCAGGTCATGGATTTTGACACGGTCTACAACAACCCAGAGCACCTGTTTGGCAAACTGTATATGGATACCGACAACAGCCAGTTTAACAATATCCTGTTTGATTTTGATAAGGCAGAGATCAAGCCTCTGTACACTCAACCATTGGATACCCTTGGCCAATTTCTCATTGAGCATCCGCAAACCTATGTCGTCTTGTCAGGATTTACGGATAACATTGGTAGCGAAGTCTACAATATTGATCTCTCTCAACAAAGGGCACAAAAAGTCCAACAGTATCTGATGCGACAACACCAGGTGGAGCAAAAACGAATTCTACTTTACTGGTACGGAGATACCAATCCTGCTACCGATAACGAGACCGCCCAAGGGCGTCAGCTCAATCGTCGGGTGACCATCAACCTGCGTAACCAGCAATAATCACAGAAAGATTATTACTCAGGAGACATCATGCAACTACAATTTCACGGCGCTGCAAAAAATGTAACCGGCTCCTGCCATTACCTTGAACACAAAGATACCCGCATCCTCGTTGACTGCGGCCTGTATCAGGGCTGTCGGGAGTTGGAAGAAGAAAATCACAATGACTTCGGTTTTGACCCTGCCTCCATTGATTTTCTCCTCCTCACCCACGCTCACCTGGATCATTGCGGGCGTATTCCCCTCCTGGTAAAAAAAGGGTTTAGGGGAACCATTGTTACCACCGCCGCAACCAGGGAACTTGCCCGTCTGATCATGCTTGATTCGGCCAGAATCCAGGAAGAAGAGGCAAAATACAAAAACTATAAAAATAACAAACAAAAAAAATTCAAGGCCCCCTTTCTCCCTCTCTACGACACCTTAGACGCTTTAAACAGCCTTGACTACTTTGTTGATATTGCCTCCTTTTCTGAACCCCATAATTTATGCCAGGGGATCCAGGCCACCTTTTATGATGCTGGCCATATTCTCGGTTCTGCTTCTATTCTGGTGGAGCTTGATACTGACGTAGGCCGCAAAAAGGTCCTTTTTTCAGGGGACCTGGGCTATGACGATCGAGCAATCCTGCCAGACCCTGCGACTCCGCCTCACGCAGACATCGTTGTGATGGAGACCACCTACGGGGACAGACTTCATAAACAACTCCAGCCCTCCATAGAAGAACTCTATGATGCCATCAATACAACTATCAAAAAAAACGGCAACGTGCTTATTCCAAGCTTTGCCCTGGAAAGAAGTCAAGAAATTCTCTACTACCTGAGAGAGGGTGTGGAACAGAACCTGCTTCCACAAGATCTGGAAGTCTTCCTTGATTCGCCCATGGCTATCTCTGCCACCCATATTTTCAGAAGACATCCAGAATGTTTTGACGAAGAAACCTGGGAGGTGGTTACCTCAGGAAGAGATCCTTTTGAATTGCCAGGGCTGCATTTTTCCAGGGAAACAGCAGAATCCATGACATTGAAGCAAATGCGGGGAGTGGTGATCATCGCCGGATCCGGGATGTGTACTGCTGGCCGGATACGTCATCACCTGCGCCACAATTTATGGCGCAAGGAAGCAGCGATCATTTTTGTCGGTTATGCTGGGGAGGGCACCCCTGCCCGTCGAATCATTGATGGCGCAGAGTCAATACGCATCTTCAGAGAAGAAATTGATGTGCATGCTGATATTTATACCATCGGTGGATTCTCTGCCCATGCCGACCAGAAGGAACTCTTGAGCTGGCATCGCAAAACCGGCAACCCGGAGCGCACCTTCCTCGTCCATGGCGAAGAAAAGGCCATGGTCACTTTTTCTGGCTTGCTCACCGATACCAAGGTGATCATCCCTGAAATTCATGAACAATTCACACTGTTTTAGATTGCTTCAAGGAGCTGTCCGCAAATAAGTTGTACAAAATCGCGCTCATGTTTAGGTTAGATTTGGATGATCTAATTGAACAAAGCCGCAGGCGTAGTTGTGCTACGCTGAGGACTTTGTGATTGAAGATCAGCCAAAGATGACCTGAACATGCGATGCGAGATGTTCAATTTATTTCAGGACAACTCCTAAGCAATATCCCCTGTCCCCTGCCGACTGAAATCGAGCTGACAAAAAAATAGCCGGTAAACATGCGGTTTACCGGCTAAAACACGTATTTCTTTCTACTGTGCGGGAACGGTTGCCTCATCAACAGCAGCCTTCCCTTTTTCCATAGCCGTTGCCGCAGCGTCCTGTGTTGCTTCCCCGGCTCCTGCGGCAGCATCTTTTGTTTTTTCTACAGCCTCACCAGCTGCTTCCTTTGAGCTGTCCACGGCTTCGCTGCCCACATCCTTGCTCTTTCCCCACAGTTCGGCAGATTCCTCTTTAGTCTTCTGCCAAGCTTCAGCAGATTCGTCCTTGGTTTTATCCCAGGCCTCACCACTGGCTTCTTTTGTTTTACCCCAGAGTTCGACAGATTCTGCTTTGGTTTTGTCCCAAGTTTCAGCACTTACATCCTTGGTCTTTTCCCAGGTTTCAGCACTCACATCCTTGGTTTTGTCCCAACCCTCAGCGCTCACCTCCTTAGTCTTTTCCCACCCCTTTTCTGCCGAATCACTGGTTGCCTCAGCAACGGCACCAGCCGCTTCCTTTATCTCCTGCCCAGCTTCTGTCCATTTACCGGACTCTGGTTGCGGCTCGTTTGCACCGGCCACTCCTGCTCCGGCAATCAGTCCGGCGGCAACTACAGTTAACAACACACGACGACTAAATAGATTATGCATAATTTCTCCTTCATGTTATTTATGAGCTATATAATCCTTAATATTCCTATTGTCGCGTCAACGATGAAATGTCGAAATATTGCGCTGGTTTTTTTTGGTCCTTGATTTCTTTAACTGGTTGTCCATAGTGGGCTATATACGACCAGTTAAAGAAATCAAGGTGCGAGAAAAAACAAGCAAGATACGTCAGAGCAGCGTTGACGAGACACTCTGTATAACTAGGCACTTTTCCATTAAAAGCAAGGGTATACTG
>JAUVLX010000163.1 GCA_030600525.1 Desulfobulbus sp.
AGATAACGGTCAAAATTTTAACCAAGACTGCGAAAAAGGGGCATTATCTCTCCCATCCCGGACAAATCACCTCATTGACGCCATTCCTCTTTCACCATCTTGACAGCTATGACAGTAAGGTGTATCTGTGGACACAAAAAAATAAAACGTAACTATTCAGCAGCACCCCACGGAGTCTGCGCTTACCTCTGCGTACGATCAGTCAGGAAAACATAGCGTTACTATAGTTATCCAGCCTGCTTGTACGCATCTGGAGCACTGCTAAACAGTTACAGATCGAAGGTAAGGCGAGGTTATTTGTTATTCGCTAAATAGTTACATAGAAACTAAATTATTTAAACTATGCCATAATGACCCTGCAAGAAGAAATATACCGTCTCAGCCATTCCATACAGCAACAGATTATCGGTCAGGAAAAGCTGGTAGAACGACTCCTTATTGCCGTGCTTGCTGATGGACACCTCCTGGTTGAAGGTGCGCCTGGCCTCGCCAAAACCAGGGCTGTTCGCGTACTCAGCCAGCGCGTGGAAGGTGACTTCCACCGGATTCAATTCACACCGGATCTGCTGCCCGCTGACCTGACAGGAACAGATATCTTTCGTCCCCAGGATGGATCGTTCTCCTTTCAGGAAGGGCCGCTTTTCCACAACCTTGTTCTGGCAGATGAAATCAACCGTGCCCCGGCAAAGGTGCAATCAGCACTGCTTGAGGCCATGGCTGAGCGACAGATTACCGTCGGCTCCACCACCTATCCCCTGCCTCCGTTTTTTCTGGTCATGGCAACCCAAAACCCCATCGAACAGGAAGGCACCTACCCGTTGCCAGAGGCCCAGCTGGATCGTTTCCTGCTCCATATCACGGTTGACTATCCTGATATTGATTCCGGTCGCGCCATTCTCCGGCTTGCACGTGAGGAAGCCAGATCAGACCGGCCACCAAAGGAAGCCGCCCCAATTGTCAGTCAACAATCAATTTTTGCAGCCCGGGATCAGGTCTTGAACACGCACATGACCGATTCCCTGGAAGAATATATCCTCCAACTCATCCAGGCCACTCATAGCTCCACAACGGGTAACCTCGAAACTGACCGTTGGATTCAGTATGGAGCAAGCCCCAGGGGGGCTATTGCCCTGGATCGATGCAGCAGGGCCATGGCCTGGTTGCGTGGCCGCGACTATGTCATCCCGGAGGACATTCAGGATATTGCCTGGGATGTACTCCGTCACCGAATTTTACTTACCTTTGAAGCAGAAGCAGAAGGCATAACTCCGGATAAGGTTATTGCCCATATCCTCCAGCAGACACCATTGCCCTAGCACTCACCAGCACGGCAATACCTGAAATAAGTCGAATATACCATGTTGCCACGAAGACCTCGAAAACAACCCCAGCAGCACCAGAAAGCCGGTTACTCCAATCCGGCGTCACTGGTTATTGACGATCTTGTGGCCTACAAGCGTTTTGAAAAACTCCTCCCCTTACAGTCAAATACCATCCGTTCAGTGCAATCTGGAAGTTTTTTATCACCCTTTCGAGGACGCGGCATGGAATTTGTCGAAGCTCGTCCTTATCAGGCAGGGGATGATATCCGCCACCTTGACTGGCGCTTGACAGCACGAATTGGCAAGCCCCATTCCAAAGTGTTTCAAGAAGAAAGGGAACGGAAAATTTTTCTCTGGGTGGACCTACACCCAGCCATGTTTTTTGCTACCAAAGGAGCCTTTAAGTCGGTGGTGGCAGCCCATGGGGCAGCCCTTATTGCCTGGAATGCAGCTCAGCAGGGAAATCGGGTCGGCGGCATCATCACATCACCTGGCCACCATACGGAAGTCCGCCCCCTGCAAGGAAAAAGGGGGGTACTCCATTTTTTTCAGCAACTGGTCCAACATCCGGCATGGCAGCACCCGACCAAAGCGCCCTCCATCGCACCGGACGACACGTTCCTACGCCTCAGGCGGGTAGTCAAATCAGGCAGCCTTGTTTTTCTTTTCAGCGATATGCGCAACATCACCAGTGACGATGAACTGCAGCTGAGTCAAATGGCACGACATAACGATATCGTACTCTGCCATATCCACGATATCCTGGAAACCACCCTCCCCCCTGCCGGATCATACAAGATTACTGACGGCAACCGGACAACCACCATCGATACCGGCAATGCGCCCTTTCGTCGACAATATGCTGACTCCTTTGCCCTACGCAGTGAGTATCTACGAGCTCTCTGCGTAAAGCAGGGGTTACACCTGATTTCCCTTGCAACCGATGCCGACCTGGTACAAACCATCCGAAAGGGGCTAGGGAGGCATTAACCCGGATTTCTCATGAACATTGTGTTAACTTGCTCAATTGTCAGGAATTTCTTTATATTATACGAAGTCAGATGGAGTTACATATTTTCACAATGTTCACCAAAGGTCAGTCCATCCGGCATCATTTTCTTCAGTATTTTGGCAATGAATATAGACTACTATCGGAGTCTACGCTTACCTATCCATTGCCAAAAACTTTGAACCTGACACCGCCTGAACTGATGAGAAATCCAGGTTAACCCAATGAACAACCCCGCTTCACTGCAGTCTCTGGCTAATCCGCAACCACTCCCTCTAAAGGATTACCACCTGCCGCCTTCTGTCTCCTGGTGGCCACCAGCCATAGGCTGGTGGATACTGCTCCTCCTTGCTGCAATCATTGTGGTTCTGCTTTATCTGCTTTATCGAAATTACAGGAGACAGGTATGGAAACGAAACGCAACTAAAGCACTTAAGGAAATCAGAAACAGCTATCAGCACACCCGAGACAATCACGCCCTGGCAGGACAGATTTCCATTTTTCTACGCAGGGTGTGCCTGACTCGATTTCCAGGTAACAACGGCGCATATTTAACAGGGTCCAAGTGGCTCCATTTTCTTGATAGCTGTACCGGCAAAAAAAAAGGCCATCTCGCATTTTTAAATACCCCCGTCGGTGAGCAACTCCTGGAAGCAGCCTACAACCCACAGGCTTTGCTAGACGGGACAGCACTGCTGGATACATGCAACAACTGGCTCGTTGCCCTTCCTGCAAAACCATGGAGAAAGAATGCTGCAGTTTGAATGGTTATGGATGTTGCTGGCACTGCCTCTTCCTTTCCTCATCCGCCGCCTCATGCCTCCTGCAGACTCTACCGAGGAGGCGGCTTTACGGGTACCGTTTGCAGACGACTTTACCGTTTACGCCGACCGTAGCGGCAAGGTTTTCAAAAACACGCCTTTTTTCTGGCTGGCTGCACTTTTCTGGATACTGCTGCTTACTGCTGCAGCACGGCCAGTATGGCTTGGAGCCCCCATCGAAATACAGGTCTCAGGCAGAAATCTTTTACTGGCTATCGATCTCTCCGGATCCATGAAGATTGAGGATCTCCAGCTCAACAACCAGTCTGTTACACGTCTCGAGGCAACCAAAAAAGTTGCCGGTGAATTTATTGAACGTCGTACAGGTGACCGTATTGGTCTGCTGCTTTTTGGCACCCAGCCTTACCTCCAGGCCCCGCTGACCTTTGACCGAAAAACGGTACAAACTCTGCTCAATGAAGCAGTAATAGGTCTTGCCGGGGAAAAAACAGCCATTGGAGACGCCATAGGTCTGGGTGTAAAACGACTGCAGGAATTGCCTGCCGAAAACAAGGTTATTATTCTCCTAACCGACGGGGCCAATACTGCAGGTACAGTACAACCTGAAAAAGCTGCTGAATTTGCCAAGCAAGCGGGTATTACCATCTACACCATCGGTGTGGGAGCCGATGAAATGCTTGTTAACTCGTTGTTTGGCAAACGGCGGGTCAATCCGTCGGCAGATCTTGACGAAAAAACACTTTCCAGTATCGCAACCATCACTGGTGGCCATTATTTTCGGGCAAAAGATACCCGTGAACTGGAAAAAATTTACGCCTTGATTGATGACATGGAACCTGTCCTGACAGGCAATCAGTTTTTCCGTCCCAAATCTGAATTGTATGTGTGGCCACTGGGAGCAGCACTGCTGCTGTGCCCCTTCTTGGTTATTGCAAGAGGTCGCAAATGAACGAATTTCACTTCCTCCGCCCCTGGTTTTTCGGCCTGCTCGTGCTGCTTGTTCCCCTAATCAGGTATATTGTGGTGCAACAGGCGGCAAGCCGCGCATGGCAGCAATGGATAGATCCTGCTCTGGTCCCCTTTGTGCTCAAAGGCTCCAACGGGCCGAGCAAAAAAAGAACAACCCTTGCACTGGTCCTCTTTTTCCTTATTGCCATCACCGCCATAGCAGGTCCTGCCTGGCGGAAAAAGGAACAACCTGTCTACCGGAGCATGGCCTCGCTGGTACTAGTACTGGACCTTTCCCAATCCATGGATGCTGCTGATATAAAACCGACCAGACTCGAACGAGCAAAGCTGAAAATCCTTGATATACTGGGACAACGACAGGACGGGCAGACAGGTCTCGTTGTCTATGCAGGCACCCCTTTTACGGTATGTCCTCTCACACCAGACATGGCAACCATTGCCATGCAGGTCAAGGCCATGGATTCCAGCCTCATACCAGCGCAGGGATCTCGCCCTGATCTGGCAGTGGCCAAGGCCGCGGACTTGATCAAACAGACCGGGGACACTAAGGGCGACATCCTGCTGATAACAGACGGCTTAGGGTCTGTTTCCCCAGAAAATATTGCAGAAAAAGCAGAAAATTACCGTGTATCAATCCTGGGTACTGGCACCACCAAAGGCGCACCGATCCCACAAGCGAAACAGGGGTTTGTCTATGACCGAGACGGCAATATGGTGCTAACCCGGCTGGAAGCCCCTCCTTTAAAGCAGCTGGCAAAACTCACAGGTGGCCGTTATCATCGTCTCAGCAGTGATGACAGCGACCTGACCGACCTGATCGATCCGCTACAGGCTGACCATCGCATCACGGCTGCAGATACCACCAGGCAACGCACAGTCCTTTACCAGGACGAAGGCTACTGGCTCATTCCCTTCCTGCTTCCCCTTGCCCTGCTTCTTTTTCGCAAAGGCATCCTGATTCTTCCATTTATTTTAGTCATGGGACTCCCCCAGCCAGGTGCAGCTGTTGAGTGGCAGGAGTTGTGGCACAATAAAAACCAGCTGGCTGCTGAACGATTCAACAACAAATCCCCGGCAGAAGCGGCCGAAATGTTTACTGATCCGAAATGGCAGTCTGCTGCCCACTACCAGGCCGAAGAATATGAGAAAGCCTTGCAGAAACTGCCAGAACCAAAAACCAGCGATGCCCACTACAACCATGGCAATATTCTTGCTAGGATGGGACGCCATGAAGAGGCCCTTGCAGCCTACCAAAAAGCGCTGGAACTTGATCCAGATAACGCTGACGCCAAATACAACAAAGAGTTAATAGAGAAAGCCCAGCAACAGCAACAGCAACAGCAACAGCAACAGCAACAGCAACAGCAACAGCAACAGCAACAGCAACAGCAACAGCACCAGCAAAGTAAAAAACAGGGCTCAGAAAAAGACAAGCCCCAAAAGGCAGAAGAGCAGGAAAACAAAAAAGATCCCAACAGCGCCTCAGAGCCACAAAAAAACGACCACCAGCAACAAGAAAAACAAGCTTCAGACAAACAGGAACAACCACTTAAAGCACAAAAAGATCCTGCAAAAAAAGAAACAGAACAGGCCCCCCACCACGCTCAGACAGATAAAACCTCAAAGGAAGACGAGCAGCAAAGACAACAGGAACAGGTGCTCCGCACCATCCCTGATGATCCGGGGGGACTCTGGCGCAGAAAATTTCGCTACCAGTACCAACAACAACACCGGGAACAACAAGAGCAACAGCTATGGTGAACAGAATATTACGCTCTCTCTTTCTGCTTCTCCTGTCACTGTGCGTCTTTGACAACGCATTTGGCGGGCCAATCACTGCCCGTATTGACAGAAATCCGATTGTCATCGATGAGTCAGTTACCTACCAGCTCATTATCAATGACCCATCTGGAAAAGAACCGGATTTTTCTCTCCTGGCCAATGATTTTGAGATCCTTGCCCAGGGCAGCAGCACCAACATGCAGATCATCAACGGCACAAGAAGTCGTTCCAAGCAATACCGACTCAGCCTTATGCCCAAAAGGATAGGTAAGCTTACCATCCCCCCAATTGCAGTGGGCAAAGAGCACAGCAATGCAGTGGAACTCATTGTTACCACTGCCCAACCCGCCAATGCCATGGCAGGTAATCAGGATTTCTTTCTAGAGGTGGGTGCGACGCCGAATAAGTCTTATGTCCAATCTCAGGTCCTACTCACGGTTCGCCTCTATGTCGGGGCCCCCCTGGCAAGCGGCAGTCTCTCAGAGCCAGAGCCTGAAAATACCACAGTGCACAAACTTGGTGATGCCCATGAGTACACAACCACCCGTAACGGACGCAATTACCGGGTCAATGAACGTCGCTATGCATTATTTCCCCAGCAGTCTGGACAGCTGGTTATCCCACCACTCCTCTTCCATGGCCAGGTAGGGAGACGCTCCACCTCTTTTTTCGACCCCTTTCCCCAGGCCGGAGCAACCAAAAGGATACGATCCAAAGAATTACGGCTAGAAGTTGAGCCAAAACCTGCACAGGCTCCTGTGCCGTGGCTACCGACCCAACAACTCACAGGTAACATGGAACTGAACCAAGCCACCGGTGAAATACGAGCAGGAGAGCCAATCACACTCAACTTCATCCTCAACGCCACAGGATTACCGGCAAACAGACTACCAGAACCGGAATTGTCACTAGACGAGACTGTTCGCCTTTATCCTGATCAGGCGAATTTTGAAAATACTCTCACTGACAAAGGTATGACAGGGGTACTGACCCAGAAAATCACATTGATTCCGTCTCAAGCAGGCGAAGTAACTCTTGCTCCCCAGCCCATCCTCTGGTGGAATATGGCAACAAATTCTCAGGAACAGCTCACGTTCGAGCCTCATACACTCCAGGTACTCCCATCACTTGAACCGGTACAACAACCGCCGATTGTTTCCCCTGTACAGATTGCGAAGCCGATTTCCCCAGAAAAGGTCGCTAAAACTACGCTGCAACCATTCTGGACAAGGGGAAATGGCTGGTTCTGGACCAGTATGGTACTTGCCTGTTGCTGGCTGGTTACCCTTATTGCCTGGTGGAAACGAGAGAGTGCCCAACAACGCAACAGGCAGCAAGATCAGACCACTGACACGAGCAACACTCCCATCCATACGCTTGCAAAAAACTTACACAAGGCATGCATAGCAGGTCAGGCCGAAGTGGCCCGCAAGCTACTCAACCAATTGTTGGCCGGGCAGGAAATGGGCCCACTGCAGGATGCGGTGGCAGAACTCAATGCCTACCTCTATGCAGGTGCGGGAGATGATAACCAGTGGGATGGGAACAAACTCTGGCAGGCATGGAAAAAACAACACCCGCAGCCTGGCAAAACAAGCACATCCACCCAGTCAGATGGTTTGCTACCCCTGTATCAAAATGGCTTGAAGTAAGGGGACCCTTTATACCAAGACCTTATTGGCGCGCCTCGGCCTGCTCATAGGCATATTTAATTTCCTCATTAAAGCAAACAAAATAGACCGTAGAGATCGTGGTTTGTTGCTGCAGATACGCATGGACCACATCATAGGCGATGGAACAGGCCTGTTTCACAGGAAAGCCATACACCCCGCAACTGACAGCGGGAAACGCTATTGACCGCAGCTGGTTTTGTTCCGCAAGATTCAATGAGTTGCGATAACATGCTGCAAGCAGTGCA
>JAUVLX010000266.1 GCA_030600525.1 Desulfobulbus sp.
GTAGTCAATGATTTGCGGTTTGCGGTTCACCCAGCGATCCAGGAAGAAAAAGAGAAGCCTGCGCCACCTCCTAAAAAGCCCATTGACAAACAAGAGGAAAAGCAGTTTGTGGACATGGTATCAAACGTGTCTAATGACGAATGTCGACAATCGCTGTATCAGTTATGGCGAGCGTATGCCAGAAGTGCCGGGAAAGGGGACAGCAGATAGAGCTGCCCCTTACGTTGTTTATTAAGGTTAGAGTAAAATGAAAATTACAGAATTGATCGGTAATACCCCTTTGGCTGAATTGGCAGGGTTTTCCCCTGTCGAAGGGGTGCAAATTTTTGGCAAATTAGAATCTTGTAACCCCGGCGGTTCAATAAAAGATAGGGTTGCCCTGTCAATGGTAGAGGCCGCTGAAAAAAGTGGTGAGTTGACGAAAGATAAAATTCTTTTGGAAGCAACTAGTGGCAATACCGGGATCGGTATATCCATGGTCTGTGCGGCTAAAAAGTATCGCTGTCAATTGATAATGCCTGAATCTGCTTCCATTGAGCGGAGGATGATTATGCAGGCATACGGCGCTGAAATCATACTGACGCCTGCAAAGAGAAAAACTGACGGTGCCATTGAAAAGGCTTATGCCTTGGCCAGAGAGCATCCTGATATCTACTATTTGGCTGATCAGTTTAATAATCCAGCCAACTGGCAGGCGCATTATAATTCGACCGGTCCCGAGATATGGGAACAGACCAACGGACAGGTTACCGACATCATTGTTACCCTGGGTACATCCGGTACTGCAATGGGCTTGTCAAAATGGTTCCGAGACCATCATCCGGAAGTCAGGGTTGTTGCTGTTGAGCCGTACCTGGGGCACAAGATACAAGGGCTGAAAAATATGAAAGAGTCATATAAACCCGGTATCTTTGATAAAAAATTGCCGCATGCCATTGTTAATGTGGAGGATGAAGCCGCCTTTTCCACTGTGCGCCGGTTGGCAGCAGAAGAGGGCATTTTTGCAGGGATGAGCAGTGGTGCTGCAGCTTTTGCCGCCATTGAGTGGGCTAAAAAAATTGGAGAGGGGTATATCGTTGTTATTTTACCCGATGGCGGAGAGCGCTATCTGAGTACGCCACTTTTTGTGCAGCAGAAAAAAACTCCTGAAAAAGCATCTCAGCTGAAATTTTTTAATACAATGTCGCGTAAAAAAGAGGTTTTCGAACCTGTTAATAAAGAGCGCGTGACCATGTATGCTTGTGGCCCTACTGCTTACGAGCAGCCTAATGTAGCCCATTTGCGGCGGTTTGTTGTTTCAGATATGATGGCTCGTTATCTCAGGTACCGGGATTATACGGTGGATTCGTATATGAATTTTACCGACCTGGATGACAACACCATTGCCGGTGCCGAGAAGGCAGGGATGGATTTAAAATCCTATACGTCACAATATATAGATCAGTTTCTTCAGGCTGCAGATGCTCTGGGCGTAGAAAAAGCATCCGGTTATCCGCTTGCATCAGATCATGTCGGCGACATGATAGAGATTGCCCATGAGTTAATCCATAAAGGCTATGCTTACGAAAAACATGGGTCGATTTATTTTGATATCTCAAAGTTTAAAAATTACGGCAAGTTATCAGGGGCTGATCTTACAAAGATAAAGGTTGGGACAACTGTAGATCTTGACAACTATGAAAAAGATAATCCCCGTGATTTTACGCTGTTAAAACGTTCAACCCTGGCAGAGTTGAAAAAGGGGATCTTTTTTGAGACGGACTGGGGCAATGTTCGCCCTGGATGGCATATAGAGTGCTCTGCAATGTCCACTCGCTATCTGGGAGAGACCATGGATATACACACCGCCAGCCAGGATCTTGTGTTTCCCCATCATGAAAATGAGATCGCCATTGCTGAATCACTGACAGGAAAGCCCTTGGCTAATTACTGGGTGCATTCCGGTTTGCTGCTTCGCGATGGTAAAAAAATGTCTGAAGATGCCGGTAATGTGGTCACTTTTCAAGAAGTGATGGACAGAGGATATAGTGGAAGAGAGCTGCGTTTTTTGCTCTTGAGTGTTCATTACCGGAAACCGATGCAGTTTTCATTTAAACGTCTTGAGAGTGTAGCATCAACATTGAAACGAATAGACGCTTTTATACGTAAGTTACTGTGTCTGCCGGTAGGGTTGCCTCATCCCCAGGTTGCCACCTATATTACAGCACTTGAAAAACGCTTTTCAGAATCAATGGATGATGATTTGAATGTCTCAGGTGCTATCGGTGGTCTTTTTGATTTTATAAAAAAGGTAAACCCTATTCTCCACACTAGCCATCTTGATAAAGAGCAGAAAAATGATATTTTGGATATTCTGCGCTCAATAAACAACGTCCTGGGTGTGCTGGAACTTGAGCAGTGCCCGATAACTCCTGAAATTGACCGTCTGATACGTCTACGCGAACGGGCTAGGCAATTAAAGGACTGGACGGCAGCCGATTCTGTGCGAGAGCAGCTTTTGGAAAAAGGGGTTACTGTACAGGATAGCGCAACCGGGACGGTTTGGGAGAAAACGGATTGCCAATAGAAGTACCTTCATGCAAAGAAAGTATTGAAAAAGAGTGAGCAAGTAATGACTGTTTCTGCTTGCTTTCTTTAGGGTTCCCCTGTACATTCTCGCGAAAATACATGCGCTAGTAGCTCAGCTGGATAGAGCAACGGCCTTCTAAGCCGTAGGTCGCAGGTTCGAATCCTGCCTGGCGTACCAGTAATATCAAGCACTTAGTCGATTTCGGCTAGGTGCTTTTTTGTTTGGTGCTATAGTTGGGATAAAAAAAACCTGATCAGATATTGGTCAGCCAAAGTCTCTATGTTTGAAAGGTTGCGAGGCGCTATACCGAAGGCTGTAGAGAAAAATGAAGCGGAGGGGGCAGTAGTAAGTCACCTAATACCGATTACAGCTTTTCACGTCGTTCCCTCTTGAACTCCTTTTATTTGAGGAGGTCCTCGCAATCCAGACGAGTCTTTAACTGTTTATTGCTGGCTCTGTTCGTAATAATGACACCAGTAAGTGTAAAACCTCCTGTTACGAAAGCAGCCCCAACAGCAATAAGAATACTTACTTTATCCATTTAATTCATCACACCGCCCCTTTTTGCATGGCCGATACCGATTTACTGGACGCCCTCCTTTTGGGTATCCATTGAAACTCGGTTTTCATTTTTTACTTTTTCAATATCACCACATGTTTATTAACGAATTTAAAGTCAAAAGCGACTTTGCCGACAAACTCTCCCGCTTTTACCAGAGCATTGTTTTGATCTGATACGTCCAGGACGCGCACTTCGTAATTTGAAGCGATGAGAATGCCGACGAGTACGAATGCCAGGGCGGCTATCAAGTTACGGATGAGTTTGAACATTCTGGTGATCCTGTATTTGAATTATTTCTACTATTTCCTTGATCGTAAGCCCCAGTCTCTCGAACGTAATGGTCTGTCATCAATCAGGTATCTTGCTATCGGAAAATATTGGGATTTTTTTTTAAATACTGTTTATTCAAACGGAGCCATCTTTAAAAAAATATTTGCAGTAAGATTATACTGCTATATGCGGTGAAGTTCAAATGCTTCAATTTTCATCGTAACCGATATGGCGACTGTTCCCACCACGCATAAATCATACCTTATCAACTGTAAGTTCAATATCCTCAATAAGCCTGCTTGTAGCCCATTTCAGGAACCAGCGGTTTTGTTTTTCATCTGAAAATTTTAGATTTCAAATTCTTTTTAATATTTTTTCAAGGATACCGCCCAGCTTGGCAATTTCATCGGGATTTAGGTCAACCACCATTTCTTCGGTCATTTTGATATGAAACTGATGATGCTGGGTAAAGTGTTTTCCCCTTCAGGCGTCAATTCGATGAGATAGGCTCGCCGATCCTTTTCATGGGGCTTTCGTACCAGCAGGTTTTTCTTTTCCAGGCGCTCCACAGCCACGGTCAGGGTTCCGGTGGTCACCCCTATCTTTTCAGCCAGATCTTTCATCTTGATTGAGCCTGCATGGCCGACAATTTGAATGGTATGGGCCTGGGCGGTGGTTAATCCGCTGTCCCGGACCACAGAGTCTTCCTAGGAAGAGAGTTTCTCGTAAAATTCAAAGATAATTTCTGATAAACGCTTGAGTTCCATTGGTAGTCTTTGCGGTCTTTACTTTAGTATTTTTTATTTAACGTGCTGACTTGTCTAGCATAGACCATTTTTGCTAGCAATCGAGAAAGTAAAACGCTGATCAAATAATATGATCATCGGTATTTTGCGGTCCAGGGTTCAATGCAATGGAAGTGTACAAAATAAGCACGGGTAAACCGTTAAAAGGACTTTCATGGGCCGGGTAGAGACTTTTAATAATCCCCGTGTCCTACCGCCGCTGTCATGTATGGTTATGCGCTCAATTCTGGGAATCCGGTTACAGTGACTGCGGTTTTTGGTGCTTATGCCGTCTCCACCGCCTTTGTCGTTGGAGGGGGTATCTCTCTCTTCTATAAAGCATCAAGTGTGATAGCTTCTTTAGATCATCATCGATTGGAGCCATTAATTATGCGTGTATCCGGATTCGTCATCGTTCTCTTCTCCGGTTATAGTGTGTATCACTCCATTTATGAGTCTGTTGATTTACTGTCTTTTCGCCCAGTTTCTTCGTTATGCTGAAAAAATAATCCTCGGAATATCAAATATATGCCTGTGGTTATTTTTTCAGCATGCCTCGACCTTAAACGAAAATCCTAGTAAATTAACAGACTCATTCTTTTGTAGAAAAGAAAACCTATTGCTTGCGCAGCTCCATGAAAAGAATACGTATTTGTGTCTGGATGGCAGCATCCGGGCTAGGGTAGGCTTGCCAGAGTAACTCGCCGTAAGCAGGGCTACCCATTCTCCAGCATTGCTATTGGAAGTGATTTCTTTGATTATGTATAGTGATGGTTAGCCCTTGTCGAAAAAAAGGGTGGTGATTACATTATAAATAACGTATGAACGTGTGCGCATATGTTGACAAAAGGAGAGGTTATGAATGATGTAGTATGTGACCAGCAAGCTCCCTTGGAGGAGATACGCGGCAAGTTACCTCTAGAGGGGGAAATGCAGGAACTTGCCAATTTTTTTAAAGTTTTTGGCGAGCTTAGTCGAATCAGAAT
>JAUVLX010000302.1 GCA_030600525.1 Desulfobulbus sp.
TCAAGAAAATGGAACAGGACTGGATGGTGGCTTTGTTGGAGGTATTCCAGATCGGAGGCAATCTGATCGGGATCCATTTGATGGTAATGGTTGCCCTCAGCAACTTCAGGGCAGAATGAGCACTTGTTCCAGTAGCACCCAGATGAGGCTGCATAGGGAATAATCGTCCCCGGTGAGAGGTAGTTTGCAAGGGGCAGATCTGTATAATCAGGTGGTGCCGCGGTTTTGTATGCAGTATCAAGTAGTTTGAGCAAAGGAGCCTCTCCTCTGCCTGTTACCCAGTGATCTGCCAGGTCTGCAAAGGGATTTTGCCATCCGGGTTGACTCCGCCAGGAAGTGACCAACCCGCCGCCTATGATGATGGTTACATCCTGGAAGTAGGCTCGTATAAAGCCGATCATGGCAAAGGTCGTATTTGCCTGGCTCAGGTACGTGAGTGAAAAACCAACATGGGTAAAGGGGTGTTCTGTAAAGAGTTGTTCAAGCCGTTGTTTGAAGTAGGGAAAGTAGATATTTTGTTGGTAGGTTGCCGCTGCCTTCCGTAGATCACTGCTGCGAAGCGGGGAAACTATTTGGTCCTGGTAGTTTACCAGGCTGAGTGAGATTTCTTTTTGTGGAGCGGATTGTTCCACAACCCGGTTCAGATCTCGAACCACCCTTTGGTAACGATCTTGGTTGCTGAACAGGGAAATATCTTGCAGGGCGGCGATATTTTTATTGAGATTACGTTCAGCCCTTTTTGACCACGTATCTTCAGGAATGCGGTCGCATTCTGTGAGGTAGTGTAAGCCTTCGATGTTGGCATCAAGTACAACGCACATCTTACCATGGGCTTTCAGTGTACCTGCCAGTTGGGCTATGCCTGCAGGCGGTTCTCCAGGTTTGGCAACAGGCGGGTAGATCAGGAGCATTTGTTTAATGGCGGTGTAGGGTTAATAGTCGTGAAAAAAGGGGAAACTTTTTAGGCGCTTTCTGTCGGCAATCCCTGTTCATGCCACTTGTCAACGCCTTGCGGATAGCGAAAAATATTCGTATAGCCAATTTGTGCGGCCACCCGGGCCGTAAATATGCTTCGTATTCACGAAGGACCGTCTCAGTAAAAAGCGACAGGCCGACTGAGATCTGAGCCAAGCAGGGTACGTAAAGATCTCTTATTCAGTATTTTGCTCCACAGGGTGGGCTTCATCGGAAAAGATACCGCCCCCTTGATATGCCTTTGCAGGTACTTCGTACGATCGCGCAGGTCAACAATCAGGAGCTCCTTTTCCTGAAGATGTCGGGCATGGAGTGCCTCTGCAGGGATGTTTTTATATATTTGTTCCATAAGCAACTCCGATGTTAGACGGATTCGCGGGTCGTGTGAAAAACGATGTCTGGGAACAGTTCCATGGTATGAGACAAACGCCACATACCGTCGGCCAGATAGGAAAGATGGCCCTCTGCATCAAAAGCCAGGTTTCCCTGATTTTTTTTCTCAAATTCCCTTAATTGCAGCTTGTTCTCACTGGTAACCCAGCGGGCAAGAGAAAAGTTCATGGGTACGTATTCGGCATCGACCCCATATTCCGCCTTCAGGCGGGTCATGGTTACCTCAAACTGTAACACACCTACAGCACCAAGCACATAATCATTGCCGATAACCGGGCGGAAGAGCTGCACAGCCCCTTCTTCGGCCATCTGGGTCAACCCTTTTTGTAGTTGCTTGATTTTGAGCGGATTTCTCAGGATAACTTTGCGGAAATGTTCCGGTGCAAAATTGGGGATGCCGGTAAACTTCAGCTCTTCCTTGTCGGAAAAGGTATCACCGATTTTAATGGTGCCGTGATTGTGGATACCGATAATGTCACCGGGGTAGGCTTCTTCCACGTGTTCCCTGTTTTGGGCCATGAAAACCGTTGCATTACTTAAGCTGATCTCTTTGCCAAGGCGATGGTGCTTCACTCGCATACCACGGGTGAATTTGCCGGAGCATATTCGGAAAAAAGCAATACGGTCCCGGTGGGCAGGGTCCATGTTTGCCTGAATTTTAAAGGTGAAACCTGAAAAGGCTGTTTCTTCCGGCGATACCTCCCGGCTCTGGGTTGGCCTTGGGCCAGGTGACGGGGACAGCTCTACAAAGGCATCAAGTAGCTCACGGACGCCGAAGTTGTTAATGGCACTCCCAAAAAATACAGGGGTCTGGCCGGCTTTGAGATACTCGTCGTGGTCAAACGGATTGGCAGCTCCTTCAAGGAGTTCGATATCCTCACGAAGTTTGTCAGCATCAATACCAAGCAGCTCGTCAAGCTTGCTGTCGTTGATGTCAGTAACCACAGTATGGTCATCAGGACGGGTATCCTGGCTGGGCGTAAACAGGTTGAGCTCTTTGCGATACAGGTTGTAGACTCCCTTAAAACTTTTACCCATTCCAATGGGCCATGAGAGGGGAGCACACTCAATCTGCAGTTTTTCCTCGATATCTGCCAGGATGTCCAATGGGTCTAGACCATCGCGGTCAAGTTTGTTGATAAAGGTAATGATAGGGGTGTTGCGCATTCTGCAGACTTCCATCAATTTGGTTGTTTGCGTTTCAACCCCCTTGGCACTGTCAATAACCATCAACGCACTATCAACCGCTGTGAGTACCCGATAGGTATCCTCAGAGAAATCCTGGTGACCGGGAGTATCTAAAAGATTGATTTCATAATCGTGGTAATTGAATTTCATGACCGAGGTTGTTACAGAAATTCCGCGATCTTTTTCAATCGCCATCCAGTCACTGAGGGCATGATTGGAGGTCTTTCTTGATTTAACCGCGCCGGCCATCTGAATGGCCCCGCCAAAGAGCAGCAACTTTTCAGTCAGTGTTGTTTTACCCGCATCGGGATGGCTGATAATGCCGAAGGTTCTGCGCTTTTTTATTTCGTTAAGGAATTTACCGCTCACGTTACAACCGTTACTTGAGAAAATGATAGTAGAGGATACCGTAGCTCATTTTTGCTCGGTATTATTTGGTCATGTATACATTGTAAAAAAGATGGATCGTTGCCGACCCATCAGGAACGAGGTATATACTCTATTTTACGTTTTTTGTCCAACTTTCTTGCAATTTGCTACCACAACCATTGTTAAGGTCCATGGTTGGTTGACAACTGGAAAGGAGGATACGGGTAGCTCCCCTCAAGAGGAGGGATAACCAGATTGCAATCTAAGAGAGAACTGAGAGTTCAATATAATGGATAACGAATGCTATTTTCTGCACGGCCTTGATTCCTCAAGCCAGGCAACTAAAGGGCGCTGGTTTCATGAGCATTTTCCAAACATGATTATTCCAGATTTTGTCGGCACCCTGGAGCAAAGATTGACACAACTGGAGCAGCTCTGTGGTAATGCCAAAGAACTGCTTTTTGTCGGATCGAGTTTCGGCGGACTGATGGCCACTGTCTATGCCTCACACCACCCTCTTGCCTGTAGGCACCTGATCCTGCTTGCACCTGCACTCAATTTTGAGGGATATGTGCCTCCTGAAAAGCCGATTCAAGTTCCGACCCTACTGGTTATCGGTAGGCATGATACAGTGACCCCACCTGATCGTGTTGTTCCCCTTGCACAAAAGAGTTTTACACATATTGAGATTACAGTGGAAGATGACGACCATATGCTCCACAATGTGTTTCCCGCAATGGATTGGCCTCTTTTGCTGAGCAAATGATCGTACTATTGTAATACAGAACATGGGCTTGAATACTACGATCCTTCACATGGGATGTGAAGGACCATATACTGCCCAGGTGAGACCAGGCCAGAGTTAGCAGTCAGGCGAGTTGAAAAAGCAAGGCAACCCATTCGTCCTGATATTCGGTAGCGGCAAGTACATAACCCAGTTTTTGATAGGTGTTGATGATGTTTTGTTCTTGTTGACCTTTGAGGATGCCTGCAAGAATGAGGGAGCCGCCTGGGGCAGAACGTTGCCTGATGCCATCTGCCATGTCCATCAGCACGTCATGGACAATGTTGGCGCAAATTACTGCATACTGTCCCTGAATATCGGTTAGCGGAGTTATGCTGACGTTAATGTGGTCAGCAAGACCGTTGTTGGCCACATTGTCTGCCGCCGCGGTTACAGCATCCGGGTCGTTGTCAATGGCTTTGACCTGTCGACCACCATAAAGGGCACCTGCCATGGCCAGAATACCTGTCCCTGTCCCTATATCAAGTATGGTCGCCGCCTTGTCAGTCATACCCTGAAACGTCTTTGTCAGCAGGGAAAGAGCCATTTTTGTTGAGGCATGCTGCCCGGTTCCAAATGCCATTCCCGGATCCATCTCTATGACATACTGACCGCTTTCAGGGGTGTACTGTTCCCAGGTCGGCTTGATGACCAGTCCATGAACAATTTCAAAGGCGTTAAAAAATTGCTTCCAGCTGGTTGCCCAGTCCTGATCGTCGATCAGGGTTGCTTCAATGGCTTCCATTTGGTGGTCGTAAAGGGAGAACAGCTCTTCTAGTCGTTTACTTACTA
>JAUVLX010000017.1 GCA_030600525.1 Desulfobulbus sp.
CTACGTTGAGGACTTTGTGATTGAAGATCAGCCAAAGATGACCTGAAGATGCGATGCGAGATGTTCAAGTTATTTGCGGATAACTCCTAAGGTAGGGTTACCCCTCCTCAGTCAGCAATTTTGAGCAGATGCACCCTTGTCTGGTACATTCACTTGTAATCAGGGATGGGAAGGTTGTTTCTGATGAAATATTGATCCAGGATTAGATGAATTTCTCCTGATTTGTACATCTCGGAATAGGCGTTTTCGAATTTGTTCCGAAAAGGTGAGACATCGGAATGTTTGGTGAGACCGATGTAGACCGGATTGTTTCGGTAATATCCCCAATTTGCTTTTACAATCAGATCGTTATAACCCATCAGGTTAAGCAGGTAATCACCTTCAGAGTCGGTGATTATGAAGGTGTCAATTCGGTGTGAAAGTAGTTTCTGAACATTTTGTTCTGAGTATGTTGTCGGCTCTTTTAAGAGACTGGTATCGTTGTCAAACTTGGGGAAATATTCCACTCCTCTTTCCACTCCGATACGAAGTAGCTTCAGGTCATTATAGGAGTCTATTTTTACACCATCGCCCTTGAGTACATAAAAGGCTTTGTTGGATTTCTTTTTATACGGTGGAAAAAAATAGTGTATGTAATCTGTCCTCTTCTCCCTATAAAGCAACCCCGTCACGATGTCTGAAGTTCCGTTGGCCATGTTGTACAGGCATCTTTTAAATGGGGCATGCATAAATTCTAGCTTTATGTCAAGGCGTTTGGCGAAAGCTTGTAGCAGATCAATATCGGCCCCTGAAATACTTTCAGCGTTGACTATCTTCCATGGTTTTAAGTCATCAATACAAATCCGCAATGGCCGAGTGTTGTTCAGGTGGGCATTTTCATCCGCATGTGACCATATTGGTTGCAGCAGAGTGAGAACAAGAAAAAAGAGTTGTAGTGGGAAAGCGTTAATCATGGCAGTGGATACGAGTTGAAATTGTGGATACGTATACTGGTAGAGTGTATCATGGGCTACTATGATAACACATAATATTCGTATACAAGGCATCAATGGGGAAATTAGCCTCAGGTGTTGACTTCTTTTTTCTCGATATTTTTTCAATTTTGCATGGTTCATGTTTTTTTCAGATCGTTCAAGCTGCCAAAGCAAGAGCTTGTGGCTACAGAACAACTAGAAAATATTTATCATGATCTATCTTATTAGTGGCAAACTCGATTTCGGCTTACCCAACTGAAACCGTGAGAAGCCACTTTCTTTTTCACCCCTGATTCCTTCTCCAAAATTCTTTTTGCAGGGGGTGATAGAATATCATTTAATATGAATATGGTGAGTCGCATCTTTTGATATATTTTCAACTATTTAGATAATAGTCGAACTCTACCGTTGTTGTACTCGCTTTTTGTCCATTATTTTCCTGATTTCGCATAGTATTTGAGTGTTTAGCCCTTGGGGGAACATGGCGGTTGTCTCATCTTGTGATGATTACTCTCACATGGGAATCAATCTTGTCATGTCCTGTGTACTTTTCAGGAAAATTCAGTAATGAGAAACGCGGGCGAGTTAATCGGCAGGACACCCCGGTTGCTGCCTCTATTTTTTCGTATCTGTTCATTCAGTCGTTAATACGTTCTATTGAGTTTTTTTAGAAATAGGCAGTTTTTTCAAGACAGACCTATGCTTAATGAAGATTTGATGAATCTTTCATGAAATTAAACAGAGGAGGCATATGCTGCTATCGGTCGTGCAGTACGAGCCGTCGCTCTCGGGTATATGCAAGCATATCGTGCTTCTCGCGGTGAACCGGTTGAACCATGATTTTCTGTCCTGGTCGAGTTGTCAGGTTTCTTTCCATGCTTATTTTGGCTGGTAAAAAAACTGAAAAGGATGTTGATCAAGAGAGTAATTTTTTTTGAGTTTAAGCTGATTTGAAATTCTTTCTGCTTTTTATCCCTGGTGCGTGCGTATGGTTCGCTAAAAACACCGCAAAAATGACTATTCCGGCTCCACTGAGTTGTGTCATGGTTAATGACTCGCCAAGCAGTGCCCACGCACCAAACGCGGTTACCAGTGGGATAACGTTAATACAGACCGAGGCCTTGGCCGCAGAAATTTTGGTAAGAGCATAATTATAGCAAAGAAAGGCCCCAATAGTGGCGAAAAGGGTTAGCCCGACCACGGCGAGGACTGCTTCACTAGTTATACCCTGGGGATTGAATTTCGGTAAATCATAAACAAAGGCTGGGAAAAAGATTATTGCCCCAAAAATAATTTGCATGCCGGTAATTTGCCTCGAAGGTATGCTCGCCCCTAAACGTCTGGTCAAAATCATATAGACAGAGGCGGACAGTACAGCTCCGAATATGAGAAGATCGCCAATGAACATGCCTCCTAGTTCCTCTTTCTCACCACTGCCAAACACTAAGAGCGAAACCCCGACTAGAGAGAGCATTATTCCAAGAAAGTTAATTGCCCTGATCCGTTCCTTCAGCAGAAGGGCAGAGAGTGACAAAACGACTACCGGTATGGTAGCAATGATCAACGAGGTCTTGGTGGCCGATGTATACTGTAGGCCAAAGGTCTCAAAGGTGAAGTAAAGTCCAGGTTGCATCACTGCAAGTAACAGCAAAGATTTTAGGTCATTTTTGCTGAGCGTGGGAAACCCGGTTCGCCAGAAGAGGACGATGAAAAAAAGCGATGCCGTGAAAAAACGGATAAAGATGAGACAAAAAGGCGTAAAACTCTGTAATGCGATCTTGGTTGCCACAAAAGAGAGGCCCCAAAAGAGGACCGCCAGCATGAGGGCGATATAGGTAAACAGGGGATTTTCTGATTTTATCATTTACAGAGAGCTCGTTGGGGAAAAGGGAGTGTGCTTTTTATTTTTGATGAATTTCAGGCAGCGAGCTTACTCTAGATAAGCTTGAAAATCCCGCACGGAATATTTAGGCTCACCTGTGAGATACGAAATAAAGACGAGTAAGCTGGAAGCATGTCATGCGGAGCAATTCGGATGGGATGAAAACAGGAGTCAGCAGAGGCCATAGTAGCCTAACGCCGGGAGTAGTGTCCAGGACACGGTGAAGGGCCGAAGGTCAAGGTGAGGAAGAGGTATTTATTTGCTCTGCACAGACATTGAATCCGACCGGATGAGTACTGTCAGGCGCGTTATAAAAAGAACCGACCTCGATTTGTTGCACCGGGCTACGGCCCGGTAACCTTGATGAAACGTCCTGTGCGGGGCCGCATGCATGGTGTTGTGGGGGCTGGGGGAGAAAAATCCCCGGCTACCCGATTGTGCGATTTATATTATTATTGAAATGTGAGTTTTCTTTGAGAAGTTACACACTCTCTAAGATATAGATTGATGAGATTTTGATAAGGAATACCAGTTTCTACAGACATATTTTTAAAGTATTCAATTACATCTACCCCCATTCTAATTGTTACTTGCTTTTTTAATTGTTTTGCGAATGGGTTTTTCCGTTTTTTCATTGTTGACAAATCGTATTCTTTTTTCATATTCAAGCTCCTGGATATTCTTTCATTTCATTCTTTGTTGCTTTTCTTGCTGAAATGATTCTGATTGTCGAATCACTTTCTCGAAAGCAATGAACAACGAGAAGAATGCGAAGTTTATTACTCAGGCCTAGCATTAAAAACCTGTCTTCGTCTTTGGAATTTGTTTCATCCCAATACTGAATTGCTAGATCATCAAAGAAAACAGACTGGGCTTCTTCAAATGCGACGCCATGTTTTTCTAGATTACTATTGGCTTTTTTATCGTCCCATTCGAATGTGATGTTTTTCATAGTTACAGTATAATTATATTATAATGGCAATGCAATTTTATTTTCGCACAACGTTGAGGTGAGTCGCCGCGCCAATAGTCTTTGCGGAAAACGCCTTCCGTTCACGCGGTCGGCTCGAACGATGGTGTACGCCCGGCATGGGCGTGAACTCATGGGGTTAAAGTCCCCTGTGAGTGTTCTCATGCTATGTGGAAAAGGTAGTATTGATTACTAGCCGAAGGCAAGGGCGTTGCTGTGAGGTAGGGTCTGAAGGAAGCCGGAGCGTAGGTAAGCGAGGTGCGAGACTCCGAACTTGCGAGCTGACGGACAGAAACGTCATACAAGGCCGAGTCTCTGGGTAAGGCAGCACAACATGTCAACGCCCACGGCGTCTACGCTTACCTGGAGCAGGGGGTACGGTAAATGGTGCGGCTGCGTAAGGGAAGCTCACGTTCTTATCCGAGGAGACCTGTTTTCCATGCGGCATAGTGTTGTTTCCAGTGAAATTACCGGCTGGGTATCAGTCTCAAATGTCCCGGCACAGATAGTGGAAGCTCTGCCCTATCTGTGAGAAACGAAAGAAAGATGAGCAGGCCGGAATTAGTTTATGCAGCGTCATGTGGAGCAATCCATCTGGAGAGAAAACAGGAGTCAGCAGAGGCCATAGTAGCCAAATGCCGAGAGCAATGTCCCGGACATGGTGAAGGGCCAACGTCAAGGTGAGGAAGAGGTATTTATTTGCTCTGCACAGACATTGAATCCGATCGGATGAGCAATGTCAGGCGCGTTACAAAAGAACCGACCTCGATTTGTTGCACCGGGCTACGGCCCGGTAACCTTGATGAAACGCCCTGTGCGGGTCCGCACGCAGGGAGTTGTGGGGGCTGGGGGAGCCCCCCCCCCCGGCTATCCGATTATGATTTGTTTTTCCATTTTTATGTAAAATATATTGTTACTGCCGAGATAACTGTACAAAGAGAAGCCATGAATGACAATGGCATGACCCCATCTTTTGGGATTTTTCCGTCTTTAATTAGTGTCTGGACGAAAAGTCATTTTCTAGCTCTGGAATAGAACATTTCAAGAACCGTTGTTACTTAGAAGGCTGGTCTTGATTACTCTTAACCTCTAAAGAGTATACTACCGTACGCTAGCCACATGATTTTGTCGATTTTGGACGGATTTCACCATGCAACCATTGTTAATAGCCTTTAAATAGCTTGGAAACGTGGTGCGTCCCCTATTATTCGTCCATCGCTGGAGTGTATCCAAAATTTAGATATTAGTTTAATTTTACCCAGAGGAGACACCTTTCATTTGAAAAATGGCAGCGAGGTTTGGTTATTCCTATTAACGACCTTCCTCGTATTAATTCGAATGTAAATGGCAGGCACAAAAATGTCCGCCCCCCAGATCAACTAAAGGAGGTTCCTCTTCTTTACACCTTTGGTACACATGTGGGCAACGAGTGCGAAAATAGCAACCTGAAGGTGGGTTGATAGGACTAGGCATCTCTCCTTCGAGCAATATTGTTTTTTTCCGTTTATCTACGTCCATCTTTGGGACCGCAGAAATAAGCGCTTTAGTGTAGGGGTGGGCCATCTGACTAAACACGTCTTTTGTTTGACCCTTCTCTACAACCTTGCCAAGATACATAACCGCCATATCGTCGGACATGTATTTTACCTGGTTGAGATTATGAGAAACCCAGAGATAGGTGATGCCCATTTCATCCTGCAGGTCCTGCATCAGGTTGAGAATTGTTGCAGCTGTTGATATATCGAGACCAGAGGTTGGCTCATCAGCCATGATAAATTGAGGTTGCAGAGCAATAGCTCTAGCAACTCCGATACGACGAGCCTGTCCACCGGAAAATTCGTTGGGAAACTTGACACTGGCATCAGGATCAAGATTTACTGCACGGAGAAGCTCAACCACCTCATGGCCAAGTTTTTCCTGGCTTATATCTGCGCCTTCTCTCATCAAAAGAGGTTCGGCAATTATCTGACCCACCGTCATGCGGGGATTCAGACAGCCGAACTGATCCTGAAAAATAATTTGGGCCTGTTGCCGAAATTCGCGCAATTCCTTTTGATCCATTTTTAAAACATCATGACCTTTGTAAAGAATCTCTCCTTCGATTGGCTCCACTAAGCGAAAAATACTGTTACCGAGGGTCGACTTGCCGCAGCCGCTCTCTCCAACCAAGCCAAACGTGCGGCCTTTTTTGATCGCAAGGCTTACCCCGTCCACGGCATGGACGGTCTTCAAGCCCTCTCCAAACAATTTAGACAAAAGACCTTTGCCCTGATAAAAATGTGTCTTTAAATTTCGTATCTCAATTAGATCCACTGCCATTTTTTTCTTCCTCTTTTTTGATCCAACAGGCAAGCAGACCAATGGCCTTCGTCGACTTCGATAAGCGGTGGCACTTCCTTACGACATATATCCTTTGCGAAGGCGCAACGTGGATGGAAGGAACACCCGGACGGTAGCCGGTCAAGTGGCGGAACGAATCCTGGGATGGCGAGCAACCGTCTGCCCCTGACCTGGCGACTTGGCAGCGATTCAAGTAAGGCCGCCGAATAAGGATGCCGTGGAGCAGCAAATACCGTATCAGTCTTCCCCATCTCAAATATTCTGCCGGCATACATGATCATGATACGATCCGCCATCTCTGCAAGTACCCCGAGATTGTGGGTCACATACAAAACTGAGGTTCCGTATTTGGCGGCAAGTTCCTTGATCAGCCTATTTATTTGGGCTTCAATGGTAACATCTAAGGCTGTAGTTGCTTCATCGGCTAGAAGCAGAGATGTACCTGAAGATAGCGCCATTCCAATCATCACCCGCTGTTTCATGCCGCCGGAAAACTCAAACGGGTAATTGGAAATGCGAGCTTCCGGATCCGCTATACCGGTCAGCTTAAGGCGCTCAATTGCCTGCTGCTTAAAATCCTGGTTTTTTTTCCGAGCTCCACCGCTCTGGTATTTATCCTGAACACGTAGGATATCAGTCATCTGGGTTCCGATCTTAAAGACTGGATTAAGTGCGTTTTGCGGGTTCTGAAAAATCATGGTGATTTTCTGACCGCGGATTTCATGCTCCATCTCTTTTTCTGTGAGCGTTAAAAGATTTCTTCCATTAAACATCACCTCACCGCGTTTGATCTCTGCCACCCTTGGCAGTAGTCTGAGGATCGCGAGGGCCAGTGTGGATTTACCGCATCCGCTTTCTCCAGCAACCCCCATAACTTCACCTTTTCCCAGGCTGAAATTAATTCGATCGAGAGCGCGCATTTTCCTGTCACCCAGATTATAATCCAGGGTTAAATTGTTGATTTCGAGTAAGGGTTCAGGCATTATCTTTCCCTCTCCTTTGGGTCCAGTGCCACCCGCAACCCTTCGCTAAAAAGTGAGAAGGCAATCATCGCAAGAGAAATGGCCAAAGCAGGCCAAAGTAACATCCACGGCGACGTCTGCATATATTTGTAGCCATTTCTCAGCATAATTCCCCATGAGGCTTCGGGAGGCCTGACGCCCAGACCAAGAAAAGAAAGCCCTGATTCCCAGACAATCATGGTGGCCATGTCCATTCCCAAACAGACAATTACCGGGGCCATAATATTCGGAGTAATATGCCGCATTATGATTTGAAAGGGTTTGAGGCCCATGGCTTCGGCTGCTTTGACATAATCGGCTTGTTTTACAGAAAGAGTCTGGGCTCGGGCAATGCGCCCATAAAATGGAAAAGCGGTGAAAGCCAGAGCGATGACCACGTTAAAAAGAGAAGGTCCGAGCACAGCGACGATACCTAGAGCTAATATGATTTGGGGAAAGGAACGGATGATATCGAACAGCCAGATGATGAAGTAATCAAGCTTTTTACCCTCGTTGTATCCAGAGACCACGCCTAAAAAGACCCCAATGACTGAGGAAAAGGTCACTGTACCAAAAGCGACCAGCACAGCGATGCGGCAGCCGTAGACGATACGGGAGAAGATATCGCGTCCTAGGTAATCTGTGCCGAAAAAATGATCTCGACTGGGGGCAGCAAACCGGCTCATGATGTCTTGGGCATTGGGATCGCTTGGGGCTATCCACTGGGCACCAATAGCGCAGATGAGCATAATGGAAATAAAAATCCCCCCCCACAAACCACCCTTCACTTTAATGACAGCGCGAAATGTTACCCGTAGGGTGTCTGTCCATTTTCGTTTAAACATGAGTTGGCCAGGGGGGCATCCAACTTCAGTTTGCTGTGTACTCTCTGTATTCACAGGAATTTTCCTCTGTTACTCATACTGAATCCGTGGATCTACGAATGCATATGATATGTCGGCAATGAGATTTGCCAGAACGAACAAAAGTGTTGCAACTAGGATACCGCCTTGAACCACTGGGAAATCGCGGGCATGAACCGAATCAACTATCAGTTTACCGAGGCCGGGACGACTAAAGATAATCTCCACGAAAACTGCACCACCCAAGAGCTTGCCAACCCCCAGGCCGATGACGGTGATGGATGGAATGACCGCATTTTTTAAAGCGTACCGATAGGTGATGGTTTTGCCGGGGATTGCGAATGCCCTAGATGTACGGATGTAGTCCGAATCCAGAACATCAAGCATGGATTCCCGGGTAAGACGGGCCAAGTAACCAACCCAACCAATGCCAAGGGCAGTGGCCGGCAAAATCAAATGCATTAGTATATCGACAGGGTCACCAGGGGTGCCGGCACCAAGGGCCGGTAAGATCGGAACCAGGACACAAAACAGCAACATCAGGAGTAATGCTGCCACAAAATCCGGTACAGCGACTCCCAGAAGTGAAACAATGGTCACGCATCCTCCGATAGGACTGTTCCGTCTTACGGCGGCGAATGCCCCCAGGAGGATACCGATAACAGCTGCAATTCCCAGACTGGTCAGTGCAAGTAAAGCTGTGTGGGGAAGAGCCTCAGCCAGCAGCGAACTGACTTTATGGCCGGACCAGACGGAAGTTCCTAAGTCACCTTTAACGACACCGGCCAGGTAGTAGCCCAGCCTCACGGGCATCGCTCTATCAAGGTGCATCCGCTGGTTGATTTCTGCAACCAGCTCAGGTGTTGCCCTGGGCCCCAGCATGGCTGATGCAGGATCGCCTGGCATCAGGTAGGTGAGGCCAAATAAAAGAATCAACACCCCGAGTAAAGTTGGAATCACCCACAGTGCTCTTTTGATGATGTATTTCAACATTTGTTATCTCTTTTCCTTCCTGATTATTAAAAAAATGAAAGAATCAGACTGACACCTTGGAGCTTGTCCGAGAATAGGAATTTTGTTCAAAATCGAAGAATTTTCAGAAAATAAGCACAGCCATATATTTAATATCGCGAGCATTATTTTTTTACAATTCTGAAGAGTTTGGGCAAAAGTGCATTCTCGGACAGCCTCCTAGGCGAATGAGGCCAAAGGTGTCAGCCAAGGATGGTTATTTGAAGTTCATCGTCCAGGGCGCAAGTCTGCCGTTAGGATAAATTGCACCGATATCCACATTGTCTTGAGCAATGGAGACCATTGTGCCGTGAGTCAACCAGATAGCCCAGCAGTCTTTATCGTTCAATTTTTGTGCGTCAACATAGAACTGATTTCGTTTTTTTTCATCGACTTCACTGGCACCTTTTTCCATCAGATCGGTATACTCTGCGTTACGCCATTGGCTAGGATTCCAGGAATCACCAGCAAAATATTGCATGATATAATATGGATCGATGGTAGAGGTGTAAAACTGAATATAAGCGTCTGTCTGGCCGTTATTGGCTGCTTCGTTGAAGGCCCCAATCTCTTTGACTTCAATAATTACTTCAATACCAGCTTTTGCGGCGTCGGCTTTTATTACTTCGGCCATGATTCGCTCGGCATCGTTTCCTGGAATAAAGAGGTGAACTTGAAAGCCATCCGCTTTTCCAGCTTTTTTCATTAAACTTTTTGCCTTGTCAATATCTTGCTTGTAAACCGGTGCATCGGCCCAGTGATCCGGCAGGCCTGGTGGCAATATGGTATTGGCACGTTCTGCCGTCCCATAAAAAGCAGCTTCGACAATATTGTCTACATTTACGGCATATCTAAATGCCTGGCGAAGTTCAAGATTATCAAAAGGTGGCTTGTTTACTGTCATACCGAGCCAGTAGGTTTTTAAAGCCGGCTTGGAATGCACAGCAAATTTTTTATTCTTTTTAAATGATGCAACGTTAATGGCTCCAGCTCGACCGATATCGATCTCGCCGGTTTTAAGAGCGATTTCAGAGGTGCTATCTTCGACAATAGGAAGAAACTTTACATTCTTAATTTTTGGTTTTTCGCCCCAATAGCCATCAAAGGCTTCCAACTCAACGTGTGTTTTCGGTTTCCAGGAAGCGAGCTGATAGGGACCGGTACCGATGGGATTTTTGCTGAATACTTCCCGCCCCATTTTATCAACAGCCTTTTTTGAAACTATATAACCGCCATTCATGGGAAGAGCAGAGGTAAACAGGTTGGCCATCTTGTCTTTTAAAACCAGTTTAACTGTGTAGTTATCAACCACTTCCACTTTCTCAAGCAGTTTCCAGGTACCTTGTTCTGGAGCTTTGGCTTCGGGATCGATTATACGCTCTAAAGAGAACTTGACGTCTTCTGCCGTCATTTCACCATACCCTTTGTGAAACTGAACATTTTGACGAAGTTTAAAAGTAACTGATTTGCCATCTGGGCTAAGTTCCCATGACTCAGCCAGATCAGGCACGATATCCCATGATCCCTCCTTGTACTTTACCAGTCCATTATAAAGGCAGCTCATAATCGTGAGTTCCCGCTCGCCACTGGTCATCCAGCCCGGATCGAAAGTATTTACGTCCTCCCAGGTCGCAATTTTGATCTGATCGCCTGCAGTTGCCGCCGAGGGCAACATACAGAGGAGAAATCCAAACAGGGTTAAAACTATCAGGGATGAAATTTTTTTCATAAACGCCTCATTGTTATATTTTGTTGTAGAAAACCCCACCCCTCAGGGTGTGGTCAGAGTCAATGGCTTTGGGAGTTGAACATCCATAGCTTATGATAAATTCCGGACGTGTTGTCCATACAACATAAGTCAGGCGTAAATTGTGAGCTATTATAAATGGTTACTTAATACTCTTTGGCATTACCAGTAGCATGTTGTTTGGACATTCAAGTATAAGTTGGGGGATACTTGAGGGAGAAATTGGAGAAAAGGTGTCGAGTTGTATTCGAGCGTTTAGCGGGCAAATGCAAGGTGAAATTAATGAGTTACATTTTCATACCAATCACAATGTATTGTTATGGGTGATTCCACCCAAGCTATGCCTTTCGATGACATATGGGAATTGTCTAAAACAGAATGGCTATTGCCGTATTTTATAAGCTTCGTAAATTGAAGAAGAGGTTTTCTTGGGGTAATTATTTTTGGGTATATGGTTACTGTGTTGATAACGTTGGTTAGGATTTCGATAATCTTTATCTTATGTAAAAAACAAGCATGAAAAGAGCAGCAGTCTGAGAGTAGACAGCAACCCTTAGTATAAATAAATTGGGAACAACATCTTAGCCGACTTTGGAGACAAGGGGCATTCTGATCCCTTTTCAGGAGTAAATTCAAGGCCTCCCTTAAAAGGGGACTACCGTTTACGGGGTCTCTTAAGAAAAACTCAAAGGAATTCTTGAAAAGCGATTGGTGATAGAGCTAGCAGCTGCAAGAAAAGCAGCTTTGTTTGTAAAGAAAAACAGTAGAGAAGAAACACTCGGTCGCCTAAACAATCAGCACATTACAGCCAAGCAAGAAAATGATGCGGATAAATTACTTTTTGTAAAACGTAAGTTTCACTTCACGACATACTAAAACTCCAATATACCCCTTTTGCTTTCCATAATACAGTGTCTCTGAGACCAGGCAATAGATATTATCCTGTAGTGTTTCGTCAAACCCAAAAGGGGTCAGAATTATTTATTGCAAATGCTCAATTAATAATTCTGACCCCTTTTTGGCTTTTTGGTTAATCCCTTTGTCCCAATGAACAACCTTTTTACCCGAGACTATAAGAGGAAAAAGCAGAGAGCCATAACCATTGTGGGTATAAGCGCGTAGGTTAGCAGGAGTAGTGGGGAAATGCCGTTGCTGAAGTAGTTTTTCAAGAGTGCCTGTCCTGCTGGATTTGGGGCATTAGCAATCACCGTAAGACCACCTCCGGTAACTGCACCGGCTACCACCGCGTATTTAAGACTATCGGTGAAACCTGGCACCAGGGTACTCAGGTACGTTATGGCAGCATTATCGTTAAATGCTGTAAGTATGGTTGCACTCACCATAAGAGGAAGCTCGTCCAGGCTACCAAGCACTGGAGCAATCCACCACCCCTGCAGTCCGCCGTGAATTACCAAACCGCCCAGAAAAAAGCCTACCAACATAGGTGGTTTCAGATTAACCGTGTTTTGAAATGGCCAGGTAACATGGGCAAAACCGATAAAAAAGAGCATTCCAGAAACAAAGATTGCTGGATAATGGGCATTCATAATAGTCCAGACCATAAAGGCCACATGGACGGCCATAACCCAACCCGGAACATTACCGCAGCGTTTATCCCAGTTGGGGTCGCTAAGTTTTGGCCTCTTGTCTCTGGGGAGTAAGCCCGGTACAGAAACACTCATCTGCTGGATTTTGAGATCTTCAAATTCCTGCTCAAAGGTTTCTTCAAGAAGGGTACAATCTCCATCATCCAGGCAACTACAAGCTGTTAACGTAGACTCCTTAGCAGCATCTTTAATTCGCTTAAACTCTTGTTGCAAATCATGGCCGATACGCTCCTCGGCCATCTTTAAGTCTTTTTTAAGGAAATCGCTGTGGATATATTTTTCCCTGATTTCATTTTTGAGCTGGGACAGTTTGAATTTGTTTTCTAGGCTGGCAATTTCTTTTTTAAACACTAAAAAGACCATGGCATTGGAGATAAGGATACCAATGACAGCCTTCCAACCAAAAGTGGTGAACATGAAGGGAAGGTCCCAGTTCCAGTGTTTCGCCACCATGAGGACGGGTGGTGCTGCAAAATGGGTAAGCGTTCCACCCACCGAAATATTGACAAAAAGAAGGGCAATGGTGGCATATTTAAATTTATTACTCGGCTTCAATTCATAAAATTTATGTGCCAATAACATCGCAGAAATTGTCATAGCAGCTGGTTCTGTAATGAATGAGCCCAGGATCGGCCCGAATGTCATGATAGTCAACCACCAAGCAGCCAATGTACCCTTAAAAACTGCCGCTATGCGACTCATAATATTTTCAGAAAGTTTCAGAATAGGGCGGGAGGATGCCAGCGTCATGATAACCACGACAAACATCGGCTCAGTGTAATTGACCCCACTTACATAATTGACAAAGGTATGCCAGTCATAGAAAAAAATAACACCAGCAGTAAGAACCACAGCCCAGAGACCGAAAACGACCTCAACCTCCCCGAGAAAGTGAAAGATCTCTGCAGGGAGATGAGTGGAGCTTTCTGATGCAAGGCCTGCCTCGATCTTTTTTTGATACTCCGCCTTCCACTTGTGTGCATAATAAAGAAATTTGCTGCTCAGAAATGTATGAATAATAGCAGCCAGAAAAACGAGACTGGCCACTAGGTTAAACGGGGAATGACTGATGCGATTTTTAAGAATTGCTCCTATACCGTTAATGTCAGCATCATGATAACTTGCAAAGCTTGGTGGAAAATTAACAGCGACTTCATGCGATTCAGGACTGCCCCCACCTGCATAGGCATAGGCGGAAAGCAGTAAAAAAATAAAAAAAAGGATGATTTTTGAACACACTTTCATACAATTCCTTTCAGCTTCTCTTGGTCTTTATTTTTGAAAACAGATAGAGTTCTGTGAGTTTTAGTAAAAAAAATAATCCTCTATGTTCAGTAGGATAGCGTATCCAGTTTGTGCTTTTTTGACAAGGATAATACGGGTAATGTGGTTAAGGGTAAGCTAATATGGGCAATGGTAGGTTTTGATGATGGAGGGTTTGGTTTGCTAGATTTTTTTCCAGATAAGGAGCCAGCTGAGTATGCGTAGCAATTTTTCCAGAACCGTAGGTCAATATGTTTCCCCTAAGTCATGATTGGTAGAATAAATATTGCCTTTAAAAAAAGACTTCCAGGGATTTTGTATAGACGAGATGAGTCAAGCAAAGATTTGACCCCCTTTTTCTTTTGTATAATTATTTACCTCAATACGAATACCTCTTTGCCACATGAAAATACTAAGTATACAAGAATATAATGAGTTGCCAGAGTTCGAAGTGTTTTTGAGTAAGGTTTCTGGAGAGCTTGCAGCTGCTATATGTAAAAAGTTCCATGCGTATGCTGAGCTTAATGACATTTATATTGGCAACCGCTTGAAAATTCTAAAACCTAAGATATGGGGCTATAAAGGAACCATTTATAAGCTTCGTGTAGATTGCGGTAAAGAGTCAGCCCGAGTACTGTTTGTGAAAACGCCACACAATGACATTGTGCTATTGCATGGGTTTATTAAAAGAACTCGAAAGACACCGAATAGAGACGCAAAAATTGCAATAAGAAATCTCGAACGGCTAAAAAACAACGTAGAAGTAACTCAATTATCATTGACAACGTACTCGTTATGAACGCTCAGGTTTTGGCTTCAAAGATGCTGCCTGTAAAGGCCAATATTCTGCATCCGCGTTTGTATATCCATGACGTCGCCATCAGCCGCGGAGCAATGTGGCCAATCTCTGCAGTGTTTTTTGCAAAAAAGGCGATATTGCGAAGTCGGTTGGATGGCTTTGTTAGATGCATTAAACGACCCAGATCATAACAGCGAAAAGGGGCCAGCTCTTTGCTCGACTCTCCTCACTTATACGATGCCCCTGAAAATCAATTTTTCCAAAGTCCATCCCAAAAGGGGGCAACTATGAATCAATAGATTTTAATATTTGATCATCCTTGTGAAGGATAGTTGAGGTTTCAGAATGATGATCAAAGACAATAAAGGCATCTTTAGATTTAAGTTGTATTAACACTTGGGCAATTTTAGTTTCAAGTGGGATTTCGGCATCGCCGTAGTCAGTACCATTACGGGTTACAAATTCTTCAATAACACCCTTCAATGCCTCTGGGCTCAATTGATCATATGGAATTTTAACAGCGTTCATTTTATAATAAGAGAAAAGAGGTGAGAACAAAAAAGCAACAGCATTCGACTTCTCCAGTTGAAAAAAGCCGATTGAGCTATTCTGATAAGGGGAACATATGCAATTATCCTTAGCGAAAAAAACAGCAGCTCTTGGCCGCTCATGTGAGAGCAACCACCCTCTCCTGAGTCGAACCTTTTCACAAACCAGTAAGCGACTGCCGACTATCGCTCAGATTAAGAGCTATATTTATACTGACCGTCAGTGGGTCGAAGCCGGGGAATTCGATCGAAAAAAACACCTGCTAACCATGCTGGTCAGGGAGTCCTACGTCGGCCAATCCTTTGTGCTTCTCACTGATGAATTCATAAGATCGCTACAACGGCTTTGTACCGATTTCACAAGCATTGTTGAACTCGGGGCAGGCGTCGGCTGGCTCGGACACTGGCTCTGCAAATACGGCATCAGGATCCAATCCTCCATTGATAACAAAACCTGGCCTGATTTTCCGCAGGATCGGTATCTTGATATTGTCCAGCAAATGGATTCCCTTGATTATCTGCGGCTTCATCCTGAAGTTGAGTTGTTTATCCTAGCCTGGCCTCAGGAGGATAACTTGGCCTCCCGCATTTGGCAGGCCCTGCGTCCTGGCCAACATCTTTTATATATCGGTGAGGACAGAGGCGGCTGCACAGCTAACAACTTTTTTTTTGAGTTGGTCCACGGCCACGAAGTGGAAAATAATGCGACCACGAAAATGAGAGAATCGTTCCTCTCCTTTGATGATTTTCACGATCAGCCCCGTCTTTATCAAAAAGGATGATAACCCTTATCAATATGGGCTTTAGTTATTCATCATCACCATCCCAAAAGGGGTCACCCTGTTTCCAGTAGTCAATATCTTTCCACTAGATGTTGACTTCATGCTTCCAGACGGTGAACAAAATTGTGACTGGTCTGGAGCATTTGTGGCACCATGCATTTTGCTTGAATCGTTTACCACGCGACCTCCTACATAGTGTTGTAATCCAACCTTGTACTGCAAGTTCAATAGGTTCCACGATACTCCTGTCGTCGGCTTAATTCAAATGTTTTAAGATGTTGGTAGCTTGGATATACTCAGGGTGGCAGGTGCATCTTTTGGTAGAGCCAGAGGGGCGGCACGTTGTTACTCCCTTGCGCCAAAGATGTGGAATCCTACTCTTGAGCCTTTTGAGGTTTCTGAGGGGAATGGTGATGAAATCGGGACAAAAGAGTTGTCCGGAAATAACTTGAACATCTCGCGTCGCATCTTCAGGTCATCTTTGGCTGATCTTCAATCACAAAGTCCTCAACGTAGCACAACTACGCCTGCGGCTTTGTTCAATTAGATCATCCAAATCTAACCTAAACATGAGCGCGATTTTGTACAACTTATTTGCGGACAGCTCCTAGGAGAAAGTTCAGGTATCAAAGAGGTAATCGCCAAATTATCTCTTTAATACCTGATGACTCTCTGGAAGCTATTTAAAAGTAGCACGCCTGATAGTAGCCTTATCCCGTTGGACAGTGCGAAAATATTTAACCGCTGGTTTACCAAACAGCATCACGTACCCTATCTGGTGGTCCTCTGGGATGCCGATTTTTTCCTGTATTTCTGGGACAATATCGGTGATAGCCCATTTTGCCAGGCCATCCCAGAGGGTTCCAATGTTCATGCTGGCTGCAAGCAGTTCGAAATAGCTGAAGGCAATAATCGGATCCGCTCCTGGGGCAGCGCCGGTTTTGGGAACCGATATGATCAGCATATGTGGCGCCTTTCTAAAAAGCACATCCTTCCCTTTGTCCCAGGCTCTGACAATACCGGCAAAGAACTCCAGACCTTTGGGGAGTGTTTCTGTATCTGCTTTTTTCCGAATTCCGTGAATGGTTTCGTTGGCCAGCTTTTTCATTACCGCTTGGTCTTCAACCACTGTAAAGAGGCATTCGCGTCTGTTGACTCCTGTAGGTGCATGCGCAATCGTGGCCATCATGGTATCAATCACGCTGCTCTCCAGCGGAGTCGATTTGTATCTGCGTACAGATCGTCTTCCCCTGATGAGTATATCCATTTGTTCAGGTGTCGGCAGTTGCCCCTTTAGACGGAGGGAGACCTGCGGGTCAAAACCGAGGATTGACAGGGCTCCTGTGGGGCAGACTGCAAGGCAGTGTTGACACTGTATACACTGGTCGGCTTTGTCAGCTATGACCTGTGGAAAGTCAGGGGAAAGTTCCAGTATCTTATAGGGGCAATCTTTCACGCAGGCACTACACTGGATGCAGGCTTCCTGATCTATGATAAGCTGTAGATCCATTTTAGATCCTCCTTTTTTTCATCTTTTTATGAACAATGATGATTATTCCTATCTATTTAGTGCCTGAACGAAAAGGCATTTTCTAGCTCTTGATCAGAACAATTCGAAAACAATTATTACTATTCGGGCTGCTGCTAATTATTATTACCCTCCAGAATACGATAACTACAGAATTCTATCGATTTCAGACGGACTTCTCTATGCATGCATCGATATGAATAGCACAAAACTTTACGCTGCTTTTTTTAATTTTTCCTTCGGCTCCAACAATGCGAGTTCCTTCTGGCGAAGCTTTACTCCAAGCTGCTGGATGTTACGTGCCAGTACAGCAAGAGCGACATACCGTTTAAAACCATTAACACCATGATCAGGACACCTATCAAGACCATGAACTTCCAAGGCGTTGATGCCTGACTCTACAGCCGAATGTTGATGTCTGGCTTGGATAAAGCTTGGTGAATACTCCCTCTCTTTATCCTTTAAAGAAAGCTTGTCTTTCTTGGGCAGGATCAGATTGTCGAGGTGTTCTTGTAAATCTTTTTGATTTGCAGGTGAATGGAACCCCTTGTCAAAACTGCAGGCAGTGAGATCGGAGAATTTCTTTTTACTTTCTTCAACCATGGGGACGGCAACCTGCTCATCGCTCTCATGCTTCATTACGCGATGATGGAGGATAAAACCATGTTGATCCTCAAGTACACATACTTTAAGGCCAAGCTCAACAGGAACACCAGCTTTCCCTTTACTGATCCACTCGGTATGTTCCTCAAAAATCGAGAACACTTTCTCCGCATGCGGAATTATTTCCCCAAGAATGACTCGGCGATGAATTTGATCTATTTGTCTTTCAGCATGTGCTATAAAGTTTTCAATCGTAAAAACAAGGCCAATAACCATAGGGTCACCACTGTTTGCCTGTTTGATTGATAAACGTGCTCTGTCGAGGAAAATATTCACCGCATCGATATATTCTTGGTGCGCCGCTTTAATGAGTATTTCTCGTTTATCTTTCTTGGCCTGATCTTTGGACGTGGTACGTTTAAGCTGTTGCGCGGTACGAAACAGTCGCTTTATGGTTTTTATGTTATAGGTGCTTTGCCGCCATCCATTGATCCCACATAGGTACAGATTGTCGCTACCAAAGTGATCACTTTCCGCATCGCATCAAAGAGCAAATTGATGTCCGTGGGGTAATGGACATTTGTCTCCACTACAAAAGAATCACATCTTCCCTGCAGTTCTTCGTCTTTTTTTTTTAACAATACTGTGCCCGGCCTCAACAACAATGATATTTATCTGGTCAAGGATCTCCGGTGTTAGAAGAGTTACATTGTCTTTTAAAGTCTGAAGTTTATATTCATAATCATCGGTGAAGGAGCCGTGACCGACCATCATCCGTATCGTCTTGTGATTATTTGCCATTTCTGCCAGTCGATCATAATCCCAATTCAGGTTTAATCGAAGAACGCCGAAAACCAGTATGTTCCATAAGTCCATTATTATTGTCTGTGTCTGGCTTGATATTTTGTTCAAGTATTTCAAATACTTTATTGCGAAGCTCTATATTAGTGTAAACATACTGGAGGCCCAACAACAGTGGTGGAATGTCGTCACGAGATTTGAGATTTATTTTGATCTTTTCAATAGACGTTCCACCCAATTGAAGTTGAGGATTTTTTACTGTTCTCATGGCATCCTTGATCATGAAGATTTTGAGGATTGGTGCGTTGTCTCATCGCCCAGCGCATGCTATGTCCAGTAAAAATATAATATATTCAGCTTGGTACTGCAATATCTTGAATATTGTCAAAATGCGCAAAAAATGAAGAATTAAAAATCTTTATAAAATGGTTCAGTTGCAACATGCTGAAATTCTGACATTTGTAAGTTTCCGCCCAAGCACTATTTATGTTACTATAGTTGAATCTTATGAAGTAACCCAATAAATAACCATGGCCATGGATATCAAAACTGCCTTACAGGATGTGCAGCAATTCAAGGGTGGTGTTATCGATACTTCAACCTTGATCTATCTTGAGCGACTTGGGCTTCTCAACCGTATAGCAACATTCTATCGGTTGTTGGTTGTTCCCCAGGTATTGCAGGAGTTTGATCGTCCCCTCCCTGCACAGGTTATTTGTGTGGAAGCCCCCTCAGGTGTTGCAGATCAGGTTCTCTGTCCTGTTGCAGCCGACCATCGATTAGCAGTTCTTTCTGATGACAAACATGTCTTGACCAGCGCCCGAGCAGCAGGGCTGGTATATTTAAATACCTTAATGCTGCTCCTGGTCATGCTGTATCATGAGCAGCTTTCTGTACTGCAGTGTAGAAGGCTTTTGCTCAAGCTCTTTACTTTTGCACGCTATGGTGCGGCTGTCCTCCATTTTGGTGAGCAGCTATTTGAGCATATTCTCAGCGGCAGGAGGTGTTTGGAAGGAAAAGAAGCTTCACTGTTGCAGGATGAAAGCGGCCAGAGGTACGTCTCAAGGCAAAGAGAAGGGCGCGCAGGATAGGGTTTAGTTGATTGTTCAGGCTGAGAGTTTGTGGGGCATGGATAGTGATTTGTATGGCATGGACAGGACAATATCGGATTTGATAACTTTTGTGAAAAAGGTAGGAAAATATGACTGAGAGCAGGAGAGGCAAACCACGTTTCAATCGGCGAAGGTTTCTGCAGATAGTCGCAGTGGCAGGTGCCGGCGCCGGACTGTATCAATTCGGTATTCGCCCGACCGATGCTGTCCCCCATATTGTGCGGGAATCCCGGAATATGATGGGTACGCAGATTAATCTTATCGTCTGCGGGCCTGACCAAGATGCCTGTTTGCAAGGGGTTGAAGCAACCCTGCAGAAGATGGGCGAGGTCGAGCAACTGTTGAGCAGACACCAGAAGGAGAGTGAATTGACCCGGCTCAACCGCTATGGAGCCGTTAATAAGCCTTCGCAGCCACTGCAATCTATTCTTTCCCTGGCACGAGATATGAGCGAGGCAACTGACGGTGCCTTTGATATAACCGTTCTACCTTTGCTTGACCTCTATGCCACCGATAGGCTGCCAACAGAAGAGCAGCTTAACACCGCTCGCAGTCTGGTCGATTTTAAAGCAGTTGAGTGGACCGGCGACAAGGCGGCCTTTACTCACCCAGGCATGTCGATAACGGTTGATGGGATAGGGAAAGGATACATCGTTGATCAGGGGGTGGCTGTTTTGCAACAGCTTGGCTTTAATAATGTCTATGTTGAGGCTGGCGGTGACCTGATGGTATCCGGAGCCAAACCACAGGGGAAGCCGTGGCGTATCGGCGTTCGCAATCCTCGCCCGGAGAATGTTGAAGAAATGATGGTCATGGAGGTTAGTCGGCCCACCGCCATAGCAACTTCAGGCGATTATATGCAATGGTTTACCGAGGATCTGCTCCATCATCATATTATAGACCCACGGACCGGTATCTCACCTCCTGAACTT
>JAUVLX010000110.1 GCA_030600525.1 Desulfobulbus sp.
TCAAGATCGGCTAGACGCTGCTCCAACACGTCTGTGGTAGGATTCATGATTCGGGTATATATATTGCCAAATTCCTTGAGCGCAAAAAGGTCTGCAGCATGTTGGGTATTCTTGAAGACATAAGAAGATGTCTGGTAAAGAGGGACGGCTCTGCTTCTGGTTGTCTCGTCTATCACCTGCCCTGCATGAAGCTGACGGGTATTAAATCCGAACTGTCGTGAGGTCTTTGTCATAAAATTCTCCGATGTGAAAAAAGCAAAAAATTGCTGTAATCTGCAAAAAACAATACGCTTCTATCAACGCCTGTCAAGTACGGCGGCGAGTCCCTTCACTCCACACTCTCTCCATGACCGGCACTAACATGACATGCCCACAAAATGGTACCTGCGTACTCTTCCCGCAAGCTATTGTTATCCATTCCCTTTTCCCATGGCACAAAATCCGTTTTAGCTTAACAACATGGGATCAAGGGACAGTATTGAATCTTTTTTTCATTAAGCGCCCCTAAAAATGAAAAACTTGCTACAATCCCGGCTTAAATCTAAAAAACAACCGAGGAGTCCCATCATGAAGCCCCCACCCATTCTCAGGTCCATCCTTATCACCCTCTTTTGCATGCTTATCATGGTGCCATCGCTGGCCATGGGCAAAAAAATAAAGGTTGCCGGCATCTACACCCAACCTATCCAGCAAAAATGGGACGCCTGCCTCCATAAGGCACTGGTCAAAATTGCCGAGGGCGGTACTATTGAATATGTTTATTCTGAAAAAGTATCCAACACCGACTACATAAGGGTTCTACGCGAATATTCAGAATCTGGAGTGGACCTCATCGTCGGCGAGGCATTCGGCATTTCCAGAGATGTACGAAAAGTTGCTGACGACTATCCCAAGATTGCCTACCTCATGGGCGACTCCTTTGGTCCTTACGGCAGCAACATGGCTGTTTTTGACAACTATATCCATGAGCCTTGCTACCTGATGGGCATGATTGCCGGCAAGATGACCAAAACAAATAAAATAGGTATGGTGGGCGGCTACCCCATAGGTGAAGTTAACCGATTGTTCAATGCTTTTATGGAAGGTGCCAAGGCTGTAAATCCGGCAGCACAATTCAAAGTTTCCTTTATCGGCGCCTGGTACGATCCACCCAAGGCCAAAGAATTTGCTTATGCCCAGATCGAGTCCGGAGTTGATATCCTTTATGCAGAACGTGCAGGTGTGGTCGATGCAGCACGCGAAAAAAACATCATCGCCTTTGGTAATGTCAATGATATGAACAAAGAAGAAAACGGGACCGACGTTGTAGTTACCTCTGCTCTTTGGAATATGGAACCAGCAATCACCCATGCCATTGAGATGGTCAAAGCAGGCACTTTTTCTGCCGAAGATTACCGGGAATGGACCATGATGGCTAAAGGCGGTTCCTCCCTTGCCCCTTTCTATGAATTTGAATCCAAAATTGATGCAACAGTACTTAAAAAAGTAGAGCAAAATGCAGCTGCCATTAAAGCCGGCGAGCTCACAATGGCCATCAATGATAAAGAACCGAAGTCAACCTTCTGATTTTACAGCTTCAGGCCATGGTCGTTGCTTGATCCATGGCCTGAGCGCCATATACTTCCAATGAGTTCAGTAGAAATCCCAGCCCTGCAGCTTCGCAACATTACCAAAACCTTTGGTTCTCTTGTTGCCAATGATAATATATCTCTTTCCCTCAGCCAAGGAGAGATGCTCGCTTTGCTTGGTGAAAATGGCGCTGGCAAGACGACTTTAATGAATATCCTTTTTGGTCATTATGTAGCCACACAAGGGGAAATTGAAATATACGGCAAACCACTTGTCAAAGGATCCCCAAAAGCAGCGCTGGCAACGGGGATAGGCATGGTGCATCAGCATTTCACCCTTGCAGACAACATGACGGTTTTGGAAAATATCATACTTGGCACAGAACCCATTTTCAGTTTTCGTCATCATCTCAGTGCGGCCAGAGTAAAGCTGCTCAAGCTCTCCATGAAATTTGCACTCCACGTGGACTGGAATACCCTTGTTAAAGACCTCTCCATCGGTCAGCGGCAAAGGGTGGAGATTCTCAAAGTGCTCTATCGTGATGTGAAGATCTTGATCCTTGACGAACCGACAGCGGTGCTTACCCCCCAGGAAAGCGCTAAACTTTTTACCACCCTCCGCTTACTCACCGGCAAAGGGCTATCTGTCATCTTTATAACCCACAAGCTCAAAGAGGCTCTATCCGGCAGCGATCGGTGTGTGGTGCTACGCCATGGTCGTATGGTCTACGAGACTGCAACCAAAGGCATAAAGGCGAGCACTCTTGCCCAGGCAATGGTTGGTGGTACCTTACCGCTAATTAAGACAAAACATCCTGTAACTTTTTCGCAAAAACTGCTTTCATGCAGCAATATATCGATTCGGGGCCACCAGCACCAGCCACTCCTGGATGAGATGAACCTGCATCTCTTAAAAGGGGAAATTCTCGGCATCGCCGGAGTTTCAGGAAACGGACAGATGCAACTGGCTAATATGCTCAGCGGTATGCAGACTCCTGACAGTGGCGAGATAGAACTCAACGGGGAGCTGATCACCCACCATACCCCCCGGGAAATGATGTCAGCCGGAATCGGTCGCGTTCCGGAAGACCGTACCGCAACCGGCATCATCGGCGACATGTCTGTACGCGAGAATCTTGCCTTGGAAAGTTACCAGGAACCGAGTTTATCACGCTTTGGCTTGCTCAAATCCCGAAGCATGGAAGCATACGCCGCTGATCTGATAAAAGAGTTTGATATCCGCTGCCCCTCAACCGAAACACAGGTCCGGAACCTTTCTGGCGGAAACATTCAAAAGCTCATTCTCGCCAGAGTTCTTTCCCGAAAACCCATTGTCCTCCTTGCCAGCCAGCCAACCTGGGGCCTCGATGTCGGAGCAACAGCCTTTGTCCACAAACAGCTTATTCAGGCAAAGCGTGAAGGCGCTGGCATCCTGCTCATCTCTGAGGATCTTGATGAACTGCTGCAGCTGTCCGACCGCATCCAGGTCCTTTATAAAGGGAAAATTTCAGTGCCTGTGTCGCCGGACCAGGTGGATGCAGCCACTCTCGGCCTTGCCATGAGTGGCCACCTGGAAGAATTCTCCCAAAAAATAGGCCAATCAGCGCCATAAAACAAATATGCGACTTGAACCACGCGAAAACATCTCCCTCTCCCTGCGCGTTGCAGCCCCACTGCTTGCAATACTGGTAGCCCTAGGATGCTGCAGTGCACTCATCCTGTGGACAGGCCACTCACCGCTGACTGCTTTTTTCTTCCTTCTCAAAGGCAGCCTCGGGTCAAAATTTGCGATAACCGAAACACTCACCCGCGCGACCCCACTCATTTTCACTGGGCTTGCCGTCGCGGTCGCCTTCCGGGCACAGCTCTGGAACATAGGGGCCGAAGGACAGCTCTATGCCGGAGCCTGTATGGCAACCTTGCTCGGTACAGGTCTGCTTCCCCTACCCGGGTGGCTCATTATCCCCATCCTCTTTTTTGCCGGAGCATGCGCCGGTGGCCTTTTACTCCTTGGCCCGACTCTGCTCAAGACCTGGTTTTCAGTGGATGAAGTGGTAACAACCCTGTTGCTTAATTTCATAACCCTGCTTTTTGTTAACTGGCTGGTCTTTGGTCCCTGGAAAGATCCCATGGCCATGGGGTGGCCGCAGGCTGCTCCGGTAATCGACAGTGCGACGCTGCCAGTTCTCTTTACCAAAACCCGACTCCACCTGGGCTTTATCATTGCCCTTGTAAGCGCAATTATCACTTGGGTAGTACTTCGTTTTTCTCGTCTTGGCTTTGAAATCAGGGCTGTGGGCCATAACAAGTACGCAAGCCGTTTTGCAGGCATTCCGGTCCGGCGAACCATCCTCTTTACCGCCCTTTTTTCGGGTGGTCTGGCAGGATTTGCTGGGATTTCAGAGTTATGCGGCCTTAAAGGCTACCTGACCCTTGACCTCTCCCCCGGATTTGGCTACTCAGGGATTGTGGTTGCCATGCTTGCCGCGTTGCATCCCTTGGGGGTTATCCTGTCTGCACTGTTTATCGCAACCATATCCATCGGAGCCGACTCAATGAGTCGCAGTCTTAATATCTCCAACTATATTGCAGATGTGGCCACGGCAGTTTCTCTGTTAACCGTGCTGGCAGCAATGCTGCTGTCCCGTTTCCGATTACGTTGGAGGTAAAGATGGATATCCTGCATTTTTTAGTGGAAACTGGATTTTGGATTGCAACCATCAGGATGGCAACCCCTCTTATTTTCGGCACCCTTGGAGAGCTGATCTGCGAGCGTGCCGGTGTGCTCAATCTCGGCATTGAAGGTATCATGGCTGCTGGCTGCATGGCTGGCTGGACATGGGTTTATTTTGGAGGAGATTTATGGAGCGGCGTTTTGTTTGCAGCCTTTATCGGTGGCCTTTTTGGCTTACTCCATGCGCTCTTCACTGTCCATCTCGGTCTTTCTCAACACGTCACTGGGTTGGGAATCACCATGCTGGCGGCAGCCCTGTCTTCTTTTGTTTTCAAGATGCTCTTACCAAAGGCGACCACCCCACCCAAGATCATCCCTTTTGCAAACCTTGACCTCCCGCTGCTGACGGATATTCCTTTTGTTGGCCCAATCATTGCCCACCAGTCACCACTCACCCTGCTGGCCTTTTTCATGGTTCTCGTTGTCTCCTACCTGCTCTACAAGACACCATTTGGCCTCTCGTTGCGGATGTGCGGTGAAAATCCCCTTGCAGTGGAGGCACAAGGATTATCCGTATTCACCATCAGAACAGTCGCAGTAGTTGCTGGAAGCAGCTTAATGGCTGTTGGCGGGGCCTTCCTCACCTTATCCGCCTTTGACGCATTTTATATCGGCATGGTGAATGGCCGAGGCTGGATCTGCATTGCTCTGGTGGTTTTTTCTTCCTGGAAACCCTGGAAGGCACTCTTGGGCACCTTACTTTTTGCAGCTTTTGACGCCATGCAGATGCGAGTTCAGCAGCAATCAACCATGGTCATCCCCTATCAGTTTTATCTGATGCTGCCCTATATCTTCTCTATACTTGCCATGGTAATCATGTCGAGGCGAGCTGCCTATCCCAAAGCCCTGCTTGTTCCATTTCGAAAAGGCGAACGTTAAAGGTACACATACATGATCGATCTGCTTATCACCAATGCGGTTGTTACAAACTTCTCTGAACCAGTTGATATTGCCGTCAACGAGGGCCTCATTCTCGACATCAGCCCTTCACTTTCCCTTGAGGCTGCTCAGTGCATAGACGCAGCTGGCCAACTGGTGAGTCCACCGTTTGTTGACAGCCACTTCCACATGGATGCCACCCTGTCCATGGGGCTCCCCAGAATGAATCAAAGTGGAACCCTGCTAGAAGGTATACAGGTGTGGGGGGAACTTAAACCATCTCTGACCCCTGAAGCAGTGAAAGCGAGGGCCAGACAACTACTTTCCTGGTCCATAGCCCAGGGAACTCTTGCCATCCGGACCCATGTGGATGTCACCGATCCCACCCTTATGGCAGTACGGGTATTACTGGAACTGCGTGAAGAGATGAAGCCCTGGGTGGATATCCAGCTGGTTGCCTTTCCACAGGATGGTATACTTCGCACCCCGCAAGGCAAGACCTTACTCCTTAAGGCTCTGGAACTCGGAGTTGATGTTGTCGGCGGCATTCCCCACTTTGAGCGCACCATGGAACAGGGCAGAGAATCCGTACGCTGGCTCTGCGAAATCGCTGCTGAAAAGGGCCTCATGGTAGACATGCACTGCGACGAAAGTGATGATCCTCTCTCCCGCCATGTAGAGAGTCTGGCATTTGAAACCCATCGACTTGGGCTTGCTGGTCAGGTTACCGGCTCACACCTAACCAGCATGCACTCTATGGATAACTACTATGTCAGCAAACTGCTCCCGCTAATGGCTGAATCTGGAATGCATGTCATCTGTAATCCGTTGGTCAACATTCACCTCCAAGGCAGACATGACACCTATCCCAAACGCAGAGGACTAACCCGAGTGCCAGAATTGCTTCAAGCCGGGGTGAATGTAGCCTTTGGCCATGATGACATTATGGATCCATGGTACCCCATGGGTAGCCATGACATGCTTGATGTCGCCCACATGGGGGCTCACTGTCTGCAAATGATGGGCACCTCCCAACTTGCAACCATTTTTGAAATGGTCACAACAAGAGCAGCTGACATTTTGCACCTCAATAACTACGGGATAGCGCCAGGCTGCAAGGCTGATTTTGTTATCCTCCAGGCACAAAGTACCTTGGATGCCATTCGGCTACGTCCAGCACGTCTTTTTGTCATCCGCAGCGGAAAAATTATTGCCCAAACTACCCCAAAAGAAACCACAGTTTTTCAGGAGGGCAGCTTCCAACCCGTTGACTTTCAACTCCATCGTAATTGACCCTACACCTCTTTACAGACTTGACTCAAACGCCCTCTTAGGGCAACATGTCTATGGCTAATATCGGAGTCCATGCTTACCTTCGAGGATAAAATTTGATCATAACGCAAAGATTGGAAGAAAAGACAAATTTCCAAGGTCCCCTTCATGCTTCCAGGTAGTAACATAGGCTTCCTCTCCTTTCGCAGCATCTCGCTGAAAATATGTATTTCCATCCTTCTAATCGAAGGTATGTTCCTCTTCTTTCTCGGATTTTATTTTATAGTGTCGTACAATCTTGAAATTGACAAAATCACCAAAAACAAACTTGCCCAACCCGGCATCCTGATGTCACAACAGGCCTTGCACTTTCTTAAAGCAACCAACCATAAATTGATAGGACAACTCATTCAAGAAGAGGTTATAGAGTGCCTAGTGATAAACCCTAACGGTACTATCCTTTTCTCTGCAGATATCGAAAAAAGAGGGAAACCGTACCGCAATTTTTTACATAAAAAAGAAATGGCTCTCCCATTTCAGGCTTCTCAACAATTCAATACTGTCAGCTATGAGGATTTGAATGGCAATGCCTTTGTTTCCAGCCTGGCACCTCTAACAGTAGATGACCTTTTTTTTGGCAACATCTTCGTTCGTATCTCAGCAAAGAACATTAAACAAAAAAAACAGAATAACCTGTATCTCTTCATTATAGGCAGTATAATTACCCTTCTCGTGACAGTTATTGCTGAGGCAATATTTATCTATAACCTTATCGTTCCCCGAATAGAGTCCACCTTTACAAGCCTGTCCCGTATTGAACAGGACCAACTCTTTGTACACCAAGAAATCCCCCCCGGCCCTCCTGACCCGATAGGCATCTTTATCCGTCGGATTAACGCCATCCTGTCTAACATTACGTGTAATAATCAAGCACTGAAAAAACTCTTCATTGCTGGTGAGCAAATCGCAAACACTGAAGACAAGAAAATGCTCTACTCCGTTTCCACAGCCATTGTTTGCCGTTTTTTTAAGGTGCTGCAAGGAGAGCTCGACCAATTAATTGAGGGTGAAATTGAAAATTTTTATCACCAGTACCCAGATATAGGCACCCTTAGCTACAGTGATGACAAACGAACACTGTTTCTTTCCCTTCCCCATCCCCACAAAAAAAATGAATTTTTATGGGCAAAATTTTTCCGTAAAGACGGAGCGGTAATCGAAGAGACTGCCCACCCTGTCTATCTCGAGCACCTTTCCCGTATATTTAAAAATGCCATCCGTCGCATCAGTACGTTTGAGGAAATAGCCCAAGCTGAAGAACGTTATCGTGAGCTTTTCAGTTCCGCCGTGGAAGGTATCTTTAGAACCACCGAATCTGGTAGATTTGAGGTCATCAATCCTGCTTTAGCAGCCATGAGCGGCTATGACTCACCGGAACAAATGATGCAGAGCATTACCGATATCGGTACCCAGTTTTATGCTGAACACAATGATAGAGAAGCTGTTTTCGAAACCCTTCTCAGAGAGAAAAAAATTATTGACCGCGAAATCCTGTTTCGCCGTAAAAATGGTTCAATTTTCCCTGCTGCTGTATCTCTTCACTATGTAAAAAATACTCAAGGAGGGATCATCGCCTACGAGGGACGTATTGTTAATATCGAGGAAAGAAAACTGCGGGAACAGGAAGAACAAAACCGTAAGGCTGCAGAAGCTGTGAGCAGGGTCCAGTTAAATATGGTCAGCAAATTAGAAAAGAATGAGCAGCAGCTTCAGCAATCTCTTAAAGAAAAAGAAGTTTTGCTGCGTGAAATCTACCACCGCACAAAAAACAACATGCTGGTCATAATCTCCATGCTCAAACTGCAACTTGGGGATATCTCCGACCCAACGACCCATTCCATTTTCCAGGAAACAGAAAACCGCATCAGGGCCATGGCCATGGTCCATGAAAACTTGTACCGGTCAGATAGCCTGGTTGATATTGACTTGGCCAGCTATCTCACGGAACTTGCAACAACGCTGATAAAATCCATGGTGATCAATCAACATATCACCATGGAAGCAGAGACGGAACCCGTTCCTATTTCCATTGACCATGCTGTGCCGCTTGGTCTCGCGGTTAATGAAATAATCACCAACTCCCTCAAACATGGCTTTCCCGACAACAGATCAGGCTCCATCATCCTCCATCTTTGCCAGTCTGCAGAGAATGTGATACAGTTACGGGTAAAGGATACAGGTATTGGCATTCCTGAGTCCTTTGATATTGAAAAGAGCAGCTCCTTTGGCCTGCAGATCACAAAAAATCTTATCCGTAAACAGCTCCATGGCACGATTACCATGCGCCCAGACAACGGCACTGAAACCGAAATTCGTTTCGCAGAGCCGGAGCGGATTCAACGAATACTTATATCATGAAGAAAAAAATTCTTATCGTTGAAGATGAGATCCTCATAGGCATGATGCTTACCGAAAATATGAAGGATTTCGGTTTCCTTCCCTGCGAAATTGCGACCAGTGCGGAGGAGGCCTTGGAAGCAGTAGAAACTGAATCACCGGATGCCATTTTAATGGATATAAGTCTTTCCGGGACAATGGATGGCATTGAGACGGCAAAACGTATTAAACAAAAAAAAGACATCCCAATCCTGTTTTTTACCGGCTATCAAGACACTCAGCTGCTAGAACGTGCTGCCGCAACCAAGCCCTTTGCTATTTTAGATAAACTCGGCCCACCAGAAGCCATACAAGAAGCCCTGGATCAAATTTTTTCTTGATTGGCTCCCTGCTTCCTTTTCAGCTTTCATATTCTCTGTCGTATCCCCTAAAAAACAAGTCCGCCTTTTGTCCTCTCATTTCTATAATACTCGCAGAAAATTTCCATAGGCAAATGGACTTGAGCGATAAACGCCTAAGAAGTTGTCCGGAAATAACTTGAACATCTCGCATCGCATCTTCAGGTCATCTTTGGCTGATCTTCAATCACAAAGTCCTCAACGTAGCACAACTCCACCTGCGGCTTTGTTCAATTAGATCACCCAAAGCTAACCTAAATATGAGCGCGATATTGTCCAACTTTTTTACGGACAGCTCCCAAGACGCTTACACCAGAAAAGCTACCCGGTTTTTCATTAAGAAATATTACGCAATCACCACAGTTAAGGGCCTGTAAGGGAATAACCTGGCTGATATTGCGCTTAGATTTGGGCCATATTTGGATGCGGTGATTGAACAAAACCGCAGGCATAGCAGGGCTACTTTGAGGATTTTGTGATTGAGTCGCATTCAAATATGACCCGAAGATAAGATGCAGGATCGGACAGGTTATTTATTTACATGCCCTAAAGTTCAAGTGTATTCTGCTTTGAAAAAAGTTCGGCTTTGAAGTTGGCCCATTCACTGCATAAATATCCCCATAAGCATATTTACGTGCTATTTTGCAACACATATGTTGCAAAAAGTGTTGCTTACCACAATTCGTGCAACACATGTGCAACCACTTCCTTAACTCATTCGGTACCCCATGCACAACAATACGCAACGCATTCAACTTCTCGAGCATCGCTGTAGACTGCTCCGCTCAATCTGCGAATTTAAGGTTGACCACACGT
>JAUVLX010000274.1 GCA_030600525.1 Desulfobulbus sp.
TTTTTGAACAAATGAGCCGTCCCTCTCTCTCTACCGAGGACATGACCGACGCCATGGAACAGTATCTGGGTTGGCAGACCGGAGTCGTGGCTGCCATTGCACAGTCGACGAAACCAGGGCACGTTCTTCCTTCAGCAACGCCACCACCTGCTGCCAGCAACAAAGTCGCCTCAGCCCCTTCTGAGCAGTCAGAATTAAGTCTTATTAAAAATATGATACAAGACGAGTTCAATCAACTTCGAGATGAACTAAAAAAAGAGAACTGAACACCCATAAAAAAACAGCTCGACCTTTCATTAAAAAAGGAGATGGCATTATTGCCATTTCCTTTTTTTTATATCTTTGGGGGGGTGCTCGCATCGCACTGCCCTCTCTATTGTTTTCTCGGATCAAAAGCCTCTCGAAGGGCTTCGCCAATAAAAATCAGCAAAATAAGTGTTCCCACCAAAACCACAAAAGTGGAGAGCGACAACCACCATGCATCAATATTTGCCTTGCCTTGGGCTAGCAGTTCGCCGAGACTGGGAGTGGAAGGTGGCACTCCAAGCCCTAAGAAATCAAGACTCGTAAGAGCCAGGATAGCACCAGACATCCGAAAAGGGAGAAAGGTAATAACCGGCGTCATTCCGTTTGGCAGCAGATGACGATACATAATGGTTATATTACCGACCCCCAAAGCCTTGGCTGCCTTTACATATTCCATATTCCGGCCCTTGAGAAACTCGGCCCGAACATAATCGGACAGCCCCATCCAGCCAAAAAGGGATAGCAGGATAAGAAGCAGGGCAACGCTGGGCTTAAAGATGGAGGCAAAAATAATTAATAAATAGAGCTCCGGCATTGATCCCCATATTTCGATAAACCGCTGAAAAAACAAATCCAGCTTTCCTCCAAAATACCCTTGCATAGCTCCGGCAAAAATACCGAGTAATGTCCCGATGGTAGTTAGTGCCAGTCCAAAAAGGACACTGAGCCTGAATCCGTAAATAAGCCGTGCCAGTACATCGCGCCCCCTGTCATCGGTACCGAAGAGATTTTGCCTTGTCGGCGGCGAAGGAACTGGACGATGAAGCGTAAGGTTGATGGAATTATAGCTGTGGGGATTAGGCGGAAAAAAGACCTGGTTGCCTTCAGCAGTAATTTTTTCCAAGATGTAAAGGTCCTTGTAGTCAGTTTCCGTTTCAAAATCGCCTCCAAAAACCGTTTCAGGATAATATTGAAACAATGGAAAATACCACTGGTCCTCATAGTGAACCAGCAAAGGTTTGTCATTACTCAGCACCTCTGCAAAGAGGCTGGAGACAAAAAGGAGCAGAAATAGAATCAAAGAAAAATATCCTCGCTTATTTCTGCGAAACAACTGCCATCGCCGCCTTGTCAGGCTATTTTTTTTACGCTTTACCGGTTCCACCGCTATGACATCCCATCAAAACTGATACGAGGATCGACCAGCATATAACTTAAATCTGAAAGCAACCTGGAGAGCAGACCTATAATTGTGAAAAAATAAAGGGTCCCGAGCACCACAGGGTAATCCCGGTTTAACACAGATTCGTAAGCAAGCAGTCCCATGCCATCAAGGGAAAAAATTGTTTCGATCAAGAGACTTCCCGTAAAAAAGGAAGCGATAAATGACCCTGGAAATCCGGTAATAATAGGAATAATGGCATTACGAAAAACATGCTTATACAGCACCTGGTGCTCTGAAAGCCCTTTTGCCCATGCTGTCATCACATATTGTTTTCTAATCTCTTCAAGAAAAGAATTTTTGGTCAACAGTGTCATGACAGCAAGGCTCCCTACAGTAGAGGCGATAATCGGCAGCACCATGTGCCAGAGATAATCGAGTATTTTCGCCATCACAGACAACTCCTGCCAATTATCAGAGACAAGCCCCCGCAACGGAAATATACTCCAAAAACTGCCGCCACCAAATAATACAATCAAGACAATACCAAGCACAAAACCAGGAATGGCATAGCCGACAAGAATAACGGAACTGGTGAGCACATCAAAGGATGAGCCGTCGCGGACAGCCTTACTGATTCCTAAGGGGATACAGATGGAGTAGACAAGAAAAAAAGACCATAGCCCTAACGACATGGATACAGGCAATTTGGATACAACCAGTTGTACCACACTTTTGTGATGATAATAGGACTGACCAAAATCAAACACCAGATAACTTTTCATCATCTCCCAAAAGCGCTCGACCGGGGGTTTATCAAAACCATACAACTGTTTCAGTTGCTCAATCCTGTCTGGGTCCAGCCCACGATCCCCCTGGTAGAAACCGCTGCCGCTTGCTGCCTCCCCCCCATTCCCCTGCCCTTCGAGTTCAGCCATCATCCGCTCCACCGGCCCACCAGGTACAAACTGAGTCACGGTAAAGGTAATCAGCATAACGCCGAACAGGGTGGGAATCATGAGCAATAATCGTTTAATAATATACCAGCTCATTCTTCCACCACTATGGCTGCGCCGCCTCGACGAGGATCACCAACACCTGTTTTCCCAGGAACCACCGTGTGCACGCCACCAAAATAGACACTTTGCTCTTTCCAGCAATTCACACTTACCTGTTTGCTAAGTGTTTCTACGGCCTCTGCAGCAAACCCTGGCTCCAACTGCAGCAACTCGCCATCCCAATACAGACGGGAAGCCTCTACTGCCTGTTGGACCCCACGGTTTTGATCAACGATCTGGGTTAAGACCTGGGTGATGGCGGTCCGAATCCGTTTAGAACCACCACTGCCCATAACCAGCCTGACAACCCCTTCACTATCCAACAAAAGTGATGGTGACATCATGGAGCCGACCCTTTCACCGGGAGGACCCGCATGAAATCCATCGGGATGAAGGTCATCCTCACCCATCATATTATTAAGCATAATACCTGTTCCGGGTGCAAAGTAGCCTGAACCCTCTCCATTGGAACAGGTCATCGAGGCCACATTACCATCCCTGTCAGCAATACTGACGTGGGTTGTCCCACGAGAGAAAAGCCGCACAGTGCGGGTAGCCTGTTCGAGTTGAGTAGAGTCCATTAATTGTTCCAGTTTATGAGGCGTTATCCATCCCTGTTCTCGAAGCCGCTCGACTTCCTGCATGATTGCTGTTGTCTGTAAAAGGTGCTGGCTGGAACCAAATGAGTGTTTCTGTTTTACCTGTTGATGCAACGCAAGGGAAAGCGCAATCAATGTACCGCCAAATGATGGTGGAGGACTTGTAAGAAAGGTGTAATCACGATACCTGACCTGGAGCGGTTTTCGCTCGATAACTTGATAGGCAGCAAGATCTTTCAGGGTCAGTAGTCCTTCTCCTTCCCTCATGTCGCGGACAATTGCTTGTGCAATGTCACCCTCGTAAAAGCTGCGCCCCTGGTCATCTACCAACTGTTCAAGAAACCCTGCCAGTTCCAAATTTATCAGGGGATCGCCCTCTTTAAGAAAAGTCCCCTCCGGTTCATACAACCTTTGTCCAGTTTCGCTCAGAGTCAAGATAGGATAAAGGAGCTGCATGAAGACACTCTGGAAATCGTTGAGTACGTGTCCTTTTGCCAGATTCAATGCAGGCTGCAGAACATCCCGCAAATCCATATAGCCCAACCGATCATGGACATGTAGCAGCCCTTTCAGTGTCCCCGGCACAGCTACGGAGCCAAGCCCAATATTAAAATCCTGGTCAGAGCCGCCAAAAGCAACGGTTACCGGAAAAAAATGGGGCTCGGGAATTTCACGTAACCCTCTGCCCGGGGTATCAACAAAAAAATCAAAGAATATCTCTTGTACCTGCTGCTGTTTGCCACTGGTTCGAGCTAAAAGGAAACCACCGCCGCCAAGACTGGTCAAACACGGTTCCACCACAGCCCCTGCAAAACCGGCCGCAACTGCAGCATCAAAAGCATTACCACCACCTTCAAGGACGGTGGCTGCAGCTTCACTCACCAAATGATGCCCGGTAGCGACAATTGAACGTGAATAGAGACTCATGACCAGTATTCATTATTAAGTTGTTGGAGCATTCCCGGAAAATCCAAGCCTTCTGTAACCAACTGACGCTGTTTATCTGCACCGTTCATCTCGTGACAAAGTTCTCCTAGAGCAGCAACATATACCTGACTTCCGAAACTTACCAGCATGGGTTGTACAACCGTAATCAGTCGGGAGAGAGCATCCACCATGGACATGCTCCCCTGCCCAACCAGGCCTAGAGGGTCAACAAAAGTACCGCCCAACCCATACCGTGCAGCCTGCCACTTGTTACGACTGAGCACCTGATGGCTGATCGGTTGATGCTCTGCCATATTTCGTGTCAGACCTGCTACCAGTCCCTGCGCCAACGCCACCAGACCAAGCACGTGGGAAAAACGCAAAGGTAAATCACAGATACGGATTTCAACTGTACCAAAAGAAGGGCTTGGCCGAACATCCCACCAAAGATCACGAAACTCAGCGATTACATGGTTATCACGCAACATCTGCACTTCCTGCTCAAACCCTTTCCAGGTTCTATGAAAACCGGTTAATCCGGCCAACGGCAAGGCCTCAAAAAGTTTAGTGCGATACGAGCTGAACCCGGTATCTTCGCCTCTGAAAAACGGTGAGGAACAACTCAGGGCCAACAACAGAGGCAAATACGCCTGGATGGTATCACATACCTTGATGGCGGTTTCACCATCAGGCATGCCAACATGCACATGCAATCCCTGGCAGATAAATTGCCTTCCGACATACTGCAACTCTTTCATGATCCGCGCATACCGCTCGCCAAAACTTAACACCTGATCTTCAGGGCAGGCAAAGGGATGCAGACTACAGGAAGAAAGGAGGCAGTTATGATCCTCAGCGACCTTTTGAACCGCTAGAATCGTCGTCCGTAAATCCTCCTTAGCATCATCCACCGTGTCGCAAACACCGGTACGAACCTCAACAATGGACTGCAGAAATTCCGGCACTACCCTAGACTGAAGAGCATCCGGAACGTGATCAATAATGGCAGGTGCCACAGGAACCAGGTTAAATGATTGCCGATCAATGAGCTGAAACACGAGTTCCACCCCAAGGGTAAAAAAACGACTTCCGGCAAATT
>JAUVLX010000057.1 GCA_030600525.1 Desulfobulbus sp.
TTTATTACCCCTTAACACAGGAGTTCCTCGATCTGGTAAAAGTTCAATGTTTCAGCAACATATAACGCATTGTAAAATTTGCCATAAAAATAAAACCGGGAAACTTCAGTTAGGTTAGCTTTGGGTGATCTAATTGAACAAAGCCGCAGGTGTAGTTGTGCTACGTTGAGGACTTTGTGATTGAAGATCAGCCAAAGATGACCTGAAGATGCGATGCGAGATGTTCAAGTTATTTCCGGACAACTCCTTAATATCTTGCATGGGGGTACCGGATGTCTCTGAAAAGATGTTGCCGCATTTACCGCATTGATGCAGGCGCCGTTCACCATTATGCACTGTATTGTATTTTTTGAACGGATTCGTTTCTGGGGATTGACAATTGGGACAAAGGCGCTCGGTGTATGTTTTCATATAGTGAGATTAGCACAGCAGCCACACAGAAAGAAGCTTTTCAGCGGTTGGAGCCCAGTGCCACCATGTGGCTGGCTGATTTTATAGGCAACTGATTTTTTAACCACCCTAAAATACCATCTGGGCTACCGCGGTACCGGAAACTTCTGTTTACTCGGTAACAGCAGTGCCGTTCTTCTCCCTTTATTCCGACCCATGGTTACTTTAAGGTTGCACAAAGCAAACAAACCATGCGATATTGACAAATGCACATTTTGCACAAGTAGTCTCTGCCCTCAATCATCACGAATACAGGTCTCTATCAAATTATAAAGCATGGTTTACGAAGTTAAAGTCAACGAACTAGCCGAAGAATTTGGTGTTCATCGCAATACCATCAGGAACTGGATTAACTCAGGAACCCTACCGGCGCAGAAGGCCCCAGGACGCCGTTACGTGATCCAGCAGGAAGACTATCTCAAACTGTGTGAAAGATTTGGCCGTAAACCAAAAAATGACCTGCCCATACGGCCCATAGAAAACGAATTCAAAGAAAATGCAGTAAAAGAGTCGACATCTCCGCCCATACAGCTCAATCTGGAAACAGCAGATCTCGTAACCGCCGTTGATTTTGCAAGTATCTGTACCACATGCGGCAGCTGCGCCAGTGCCTGTCCCCTCTCAGGAGTTGACGGTCTTGATCCCCGTAAAATAGTACGCATGGCAGCCCTTGGCATTGGCAAGGAACTGATCAACATCGACTGGCCTTGGAAATGCACACTGTGCGGCAGGTGTGAAGAATCCTGTCCAATGAACATTAACATCGTTAAGCTCATGCGCACCCTCCGCGCACACAGGCAACGCAACAAGGTTCCCCACCCTCTTCAGAAAGGGGTCACCACCTGCCTGGAAAAAGGTAACAATCTTGGCATCCCAAAAGATGACTTCATCGAGCTTCTCCATGACATGGGAACAGAACTTGCCGAAACCAGCTGCCCTGGATTCGCAACTCCCATTGATATCCGCGGTGCACGGCTACTTGTTACAGTCAATTCCAAAGAACCATTTGCCCAACCAGATGATATGTCCTGGTGGTGGCGTATTTTTTACGCTGCCAACGAATCATGGACCATCTCTTCTGAAAACTGGGAAGGTGTCAATTGGGGATTCTATACCGGCGATGACAATGCCATGAAAACAATTGTGGAACGTATTGTCGACAACATGGAGCGACTTAACTGTCAGGCATTGCTCCTCCCTGAATGTGGTCACGCTTATTATGCGACCAGATATGGTCTGGAAAGATGGTTCCCGGAATCACTACAGAAATTCAAAATTTATTCTGTCTTTGACCTGTTATTGGAATATATTACTGAAAACAAACTCACCATTAATCAAGCTGTCCACACCAAGCTGACAACCCTCCACGACTCTTGCAACTACGGCAGAAAATCGCTCAAGACTTTTGGCCATGGCTATTTTGACGAAGGCCGCACAATCCTGAAAACATGTTGTTCAAACATTACAGAACTCATTCCCAACAAAAAAGACAACTACTGCTGTGGCGCTGGAGGCGGTGCCTGGGCAACGCCCTATGCTGCAGAACGCACCTATTTTGGCAGAGAAAAGGCTCGACAGATTCAGCAGTCAGAAGCAGAGGTTGTCGTTGTTTCCTGTCACTCTTGTAAAGATCAATTGGAAAAAACACTCGCTCGTGAATTTAACCTAAATATAGAAGTCAAATATATTTGGGAGCTGGTATCCCAGGCACTGGTCCTTCCTGAAAAGGTATGAAACATTTCGCGCCAAGAGTTCATCAAATAAACACTCTGTCACTTGATGGGTTACACCAGTTATCAAGGTTACACACAAGGTACAATATTTATGTCAGCGACTGAAAAAACAGGGGCAATTCTGGTTGTTGGCGGCGGTGTCTCAGGGATGCAGGCTGCCCTGGACCTTGCTGAATCAGGCTACGTTGTTTACCTGATTGAAAAAACCGGTGCTATTGGCGGCACCATGCCCCAACTCGACAAGACTTTTCCCACCAATGATTGTTCCATGTGCATCATTGCCCCTAAACTCGTCGAGTGCGGTCGCCACCCTGATATCCATATCATGACCCTGAGCAAGGTCCTGGACGTTGAAGGCGAAGCTGGAAACTTTACAGTCAGAGTAAAAGAATACCCGCGCTATATCGATCAACAAAAATGCATTGCCTGCGGCCTGTGTGCAGATGTCTGTCCGGTAAAAGTTGATGATCCCTTCAACGAAGGAATGACTATCCGCAAAGCCATCCATATTAAGTATGCCCAGGCTGTTCCCCTGAAATACCAAATTGACCAGCAGGCCTGCATCCAACTCAACGGACCTGGCCGATGCGGTATCTGTGCACAGGCCTGTCCAGCCGACGCAGTAAATTTCGATGACCGTGAGCAAAAGCACACCCTGCATGTCGGTGCCATTATCCTGGCCCCTGGTTTCCGGCCTTTTGATCCCCAAAAAAACCATATCTGGGGATTTGGTCAATATCCCAACGTAGTCACCTCGCTCCAACTAGAACGAATCCTGGCATCTACTGGCCCTACCGGCGGAATACTGACCCGGCCTTCAGACGATAAACCGGTTAAAAAAGTAGCCTTTTTACAATGCGTCGGCAGTCGCGACAAGAACAGCTGCAACAATGAGTACTGTTCCTCGATATGCTGCATGAGTGCTATCAAGGAGGCAGTAATCATCAAGGAGCAACTGCCAGATGCTGAAGTAACCATTTATCACAGCGATGTGCGAACCCACGGCAAAGATTTTGATCGTTTCTTTATTCAAGCAAAAGATGAACACAACATTCACTTCATTCGAGCCAAGGTCCACGGCGTGCAACCAAAGGATAAAAAGGGAACCCTGCTTATCCATTATGTTAACGAAGAAGGACGGCAAGTTGACCGATCCGTTGACCTGGTAGTCCTTTCTATTGGGATGGAGACTCCTGATTCAGCCATCAGGCTTGCCGAAAAATTGGGGGTGCATATTACCCCTGACCGATTTGCCTCCATATCTGCATTCATGCCTGTTTCGTCATCAAAAAATGGTATATTTGCCTGTGGAACCTTTAACGGACCCAGAGATATCCCCCAGTCGGTGATCGGCGGTTCTGCAGCGGCGGCATGTGCCTCAATGATGCTGACCACAGCCCGCCATACTCAGACACACCCGCTGGCACCCGCAGTGGAAACAAAGAAGGACCTAAGCAGACCGCGTACAGGAGTATTTATATGTCACTGCGGTTCAAACATTGCTGATGTCATTGATGTCAAGAGACTTGCCGAGTATGCCAAGGCCTTACCCGGTGTAATATATGTTGACCAAAATCTTTTTGCCTGTGCCCAGGATAACCAGCAATACATTGCCAAACAGATCAGAGAAAAAGATCTCAACCGCATCGTTATTGCGGCCTGCAGCCCCCAAACCCACGAACAGCTCTTTCGGAAAACGCTACGTTCTGCAGGCATAAACGAATACCTGATCGAAATGGCCAACATCCGGAACCAGGATGCCTGGGTCCACCGACATGAGCCGGAAAAGGCTACGGAAAAGGCGCAAGACCTGGTCAGGATGGCCGTTGCCAAAGTCGCGCTGCAACAACCGCTGCATCCCGTCCAGATACCGGTTATCCCAGAAGCGCTGATTATAGGCGGCGGCGTCTCTGGAATGACAGCCGCCCTCAACCTTGCCAACCAGGGTTTCCCTGTTCATCTTATCGAAAAATCCAACCTCCTTGGCGGTAATGCACTCCATCTCTTTCAGACCTGGAACGGCGAACATGTCCCCCGTTACCTGAAAGAACTGCAGGAACAGATCTATGATCAAGACAAAATCACCGTTCATCTCAAGACCACAGTAACCGATTCATCTGGCCAGGCCGGTCACTTTAAAAGCAGTATCAAAACAGCTACTGGACGCAAAAAAACCATCGAGCACGGTGCCGTCATCCTAACCACCGGTGGAAAACGCTATATTCCCGAAGAATTTGGGTACGGTAAGATACAAAATGTGGTTGCCGCCATCGAGTTTGACAAACTCCACATGCACAATGAGATGCGAGTTGCTCACGGCAAATCCTTTGTGTTTATCCAGTGCGTTGGCTCTCGTAACACACTGCGGCCCTACTGTTCAAAATCCTGTTGCACTCACTCCATCCAAAGCGCGATTAAACTTAAACAGGAAGTCCCCTCCAGGCGGATCTATATTCTCTATCGGGAAATCAGGACCTATGGTCAGCGAGAGAGAATTTACAATCAGGCAAGGGAGATGGGAATCATCTTTATCAATTATAAACTCCAGGGCCCTCCGGTTGTCTCAGAAGGTGAAAACGGCCTCATCGTCACCACCCACGACCATATCCTTCACAGACCCATGGAGATAGAAACAGACATGGTGGTGCTCGCCTCAGCGACACTTGCCAACCCTGAAAGCAAAGATCTGGCCCAGCTGTTTAAACTTCCCTTAAACAGTGATGGCTTCTTTCAGGAGGCACATGCCAAACTCCGGCCAGTGGAATTTAACACCAATGGTGTTTTTGTAGCCGGTCTTGCGCATTACCCGAAACCGCTTGAAGAATCTATATCACAAGCATTGGCAGCCGCCTCTAAGGCTACCGCGCTCCTGGCTCAAAAAAGTATAGAACAAGACGCTATCATCGCCCATGTTGACCCTGCCTACTGTGACGGATGTGCCATCTGCATAGATGTGTGTCCCTACGAGGCCATACGCCTTATTGACCTAGTGGACAAAGACGGCACTGCGCATAAAAGCATCGAAATAGACCCAGCCCTCTGTAAAGGATGCGGCATCTGCCAAGGCGCTTGCCCCAAACGTGGTGTATACATCTCCGGTTACACCTATGAACAGCTGCTAGCTCAGGTTGATGCCGCCCTAGTGCCCCTTGAACATCACCCTGCTGACATCCAAAAAAACGAACAAGACCATGGATAATGACGTAAAAATCATCGCCTTCTGCTGCAACTGGTGCTCGTATGCCGCGGCTGATCTGGCAGGTATATCCCGCATCCAATACCCGTGTTCTGTGCGCATTATTCGAGTTATGTGTTCAGGCATGGTGCACCCTGACATGATCCTCCACGCCCTTAATCAAGGGGCAGACGGGGTCATGCTTATTGGCTGCCACCTTGGCGAATGTCACTACCAGGATGGTAATCATAAGGCTCTTGCCCGCATGGAAATCTTGGAAGAAATACTTACCGACCTCGGATACAAAAAAGAACAACTGCAGACAACGTGGGTCTCCGCCAATGAACCCAACATGCTTGTTGATGCTGTGTACGATATGAACGAGCGGTTGCTAGAACTTAAATCAGCAGGACAATAACCCCACCTCCCAGTGAAAAAAATACCGGAAGGTGGAGCACAAGACACCCGGAGAACCATCATGGCTGAGAAAAAAAGAGAAAAAAAGGTCCGCAAACCAATTAGAGCCGAATGCCCCGGTTGTGCCTGCGGCTACGTCGGCCACATGACTGCCGACGAGTTGAAAGAACGAGCAGCCCATGATGATATAGACCTAGCCTGCCCGGCCTGCGGCCTCATCCATTTAAGCCAGGAAGAGATAGAAGAACTGGAACAGCATCGAATTGTTGACTCACCACGTTATCTTGAAATCAAAAACGAGGCCGAGGCCATCCGATAACTGCCTTTACGTATTTTTTCCATTGCACCGGTTTTACTCCTGCTAACAAATATTGCAGAATAACCAAATCTGAAAAATTGACCCATGCAGACAGCTGACAAAAGCACCCAAACCCTTGCCATTCACATTAACGGTATTGTTCAAGGCGTAGGATTTCGCCCTTTTGTCTACAAACTGGCCACATCACTCAAACTGACGGGTACTGTTTCCAATTCTGGCGACGGGGTACATATCATGGCAACGGGGGGGGCCTCCAGCCTGACCGATTTCATCCAAAGAGTGCAGCTAGAAGCACCTCCCATGGCAGACATCACCTCTATTTCAACCGAAGAACGACCAACTGATTGCAGCCACAAACAGTTTACTATTGTTGCCAGCCAGCACAAAGACAAGGCAACGGTCCCTATCACACCGGACATTGCTACCTGCAGGGAATGTCTCCAGGAGATAATCGACCCTGATGATCGTCGCTATGGCTATCCTTTTACGAACTGTACCAACTGCGGTCCCCGCTTTACCATTGTTGAAAAGGTTCCCTATGACCGGCCGCACACTTCCATGCGCCATTTTCCCATGTGCGCCCAATGCGAGCAGGAGTATAACGATCCTCTTGACCGACGTTTCCACGCGCAACCTAACGCCTGCCCGACCTGCGGACCGCAACTCAGCTGGCATGATCAAAACGGCCTAGAGCTGGCGGCCGAAAACTGTATAGGCTCAGCCGCTCAGGCCCTTACAGAGGGCATGGTTGTAGCTATTAAAGGATTAGGTGGTTTTCACCTGGCTGCTGACGCGACCTCAACCGAAGCTGTAGCCCTTTTGCGCCATAGAAAAAAAAGGCCTGAAAAACCGCTTGCGATAATGGTCAGGGATCTGGAAAAAGCAGAACTTTTTTGTACCATATCAGAGCTAGAGAGTGACCTCCTCACCTCCCCGCAACACCCGATCGTGCTGCTGAAAAAAAAAGGCCATCATCACCTTGCCGACAATCTCGCCGAGGGCCTAGGCGTATTAGGGGTAATGCTTTCCTACACGCCTCTCCATGCATTACTCCTTGATCACCCTTCAGGGCCCGATGCGCTGGTAATGACCAGCGGCAATGCCACAGATGAACCTATCTGTACTCAAAGCGAAGATGCCCTCCAGCGACTCCAGAACTTTGCTGACTATTTCCTGCTCCACAACCGTGACATTGTAACCAGAGTTGACGACTCCATTGCCAGGGTAACAGGTGGCAAAGTACGCCTTTTACGACGTGGACGTGGCTACTCGCCTGTGCCTATACCCATTGCACAGACATCTGATATACTTGCCTGCGGTGCAGAAATGAAAAATACCTTCTGCATTGTCCGTAACAAAGGGGCCTACCTCAGTCAACACATAGGAGAGCTTTCCCACCTCGCGTGTTTTGATTTTTACACGGAAAGCATCAACCACCTGCAGACCATCCTCGAATTCACTCCCCAGGCTACAGCCTGCGACCTCCACCCTGATTACCCCAGCACTCGCTATGCAAACCGACTACAGGTAAGCTGCACCCCTGTCCAGCACCACCACGCCCATACTGGGGCTGTCATGGCTGAACACGGACTTGAGCAACCAGTAGTAAGTGTAGTCCTTGACGGCACCGGATTTGGTGATGATAGTACCATTTTCGGTGGCGAAATTTATATCGCTGACAGAAAAGGCTACCAACGTAAGGGCCGCCTTTCCCACCTGCCGTTACCGGGAGGAGATAAAGCTGCCCAGGAGCCTTGGCGCATGGCACTTGCCCTGCTCTTTCAAAACTCCGGTCAACAGGGGCTTGCTCAGCAATCATTACCTCATTGGCTGCAAACGGTGGACGAATATAAACGAACCACCATCGGCCAGATGCTCGAAAAAAGTATCAATAGCCCCCTTACTTCGAGCTGCGGAAGGCTCTTTGACGCCGTTGCAGCATTGACGGGAACTTGCCTGTATACAACCTACGAGGGGCAGGCAGCAATGCTGCTGGAGCAACAGGCTCAATCATATGCTGCCGAGCAGACAATGCAAAACGGGGTACCGAACACCCGCTACAGCCCTGGCCTGACAAAAAATAAAGACTTATGGGTGCTTGATGCCCTCCCACTGGCGCAATGGATACTGGAGGATCTCAACCACGAGATCTCCCCACAAGAGATAGCTTATCGCTTCCACTGGTGGCTTATACATGGCATAGGCATGTTGGTTGAAAAAGTTCGCAAAAAGTATAAGATAAACACAATCGTCCTTTGCGGCGGCTCCATGCAAAATAAATTGTTATTTGAAGGGCTCGACACCACTTTGTGTGGAAAAAATTTTGTAGTCTACAGCGGTGAAAAAATTCCTGTCAATGACGGCGGCATTGCCCTTGGCCAGGCCTACATTGCTGGTGCCCCATAACAAGAAAGACTCGCGGAACCAGTGGTGCCAAGCTTTCACCATACCAAAGTATACAAAACGAGTAAGAACCATGAGGAAGGAGTATAAACAATGTGTCTAGCTATACCAATGCAAGTCGTAGAACTCAAAGGGAAAGAGGATGACTTTCTTGATCCCCTTGTGGCCCTGGTTAATGCAGATGGCATTCAGAAAGAAATTCGATTGGAAATGGCTGACCGCCCCCCAAAAATAGGTGAATACGTCATCATCCATGCTGGATTTGCCATCCATACCCTCACCGAAGAAGACGCAAAAATCAATCTCGACCTGATGCGCCAGATGGCCGAAGGCTTGGAGAAAGAGGGCCGACTCCCCGGACCAGCCTCATGAAATGTGCGGATGAATTCAGAAGCCGCGACATAACCGCGCCACTGCTTGCAAAACTCAACCGCTGCCTGACCAGGCCGGTAAGAATTATGGAGGTATGTGGCACCCATACCATGTCAATCTTCCGGCACGGCATTCGCTCTCTCCTGCCAGAAGGGATCACGTTGCTTTCTGGTCCAGGATGCCCGGTCTGCGTTACTCCGGCAAGCCACATTGACGCCTTTATTAAGGCTGCAGATCTGCCCGAGGTGATAGTTGCCACTTTTGGCGATCTTATCAGGGTACCGGGAAGTAAAAAGTCCCTGGCCGCTGCGCGGGCAGAAGGTGCCAGAGTAGAGATTGTTTACTCTCCTATGGATGCACTGGAACTCGCTCGCAAAGAAAAAAACAAAAAAGTTGTTTTTCCCGCCATTGGGTTTGAAACAACGATACCGACCATAGCGGCAACAATCCTGGCAGCAGAACAGCAACAGATAGATAATTTTTTCATTATCAGTGCCGGCAAAACCATGCCTCAGCCCCTGGAACTGCTCATGTCTGATCCAGCACTGGAAGTAGACGGGCTCCTCTGCCCAGGACACGTCAGTGCTATCATCGGTGCCAACGCTTATCAGCCACTTGCAGAAAAATACAATTTAAGCTGTGCCGTGGCAGGCTTTGAACCGGCCGACATCATCGCCGGGCTCCTCAGTATTGTCAAACAGATAAACAAAGGCCAACCGCAAGTTGACAACTGCTACACCCGCGTTGTAACAGACAAGGGAAACCTCAAAGCCCAAGAATTAATTAACCATGTTTTCATCCCGGAAGACAGTGAGTGGAGGGGCCTTGGTATTATTCCCGGAAGCGGTCTGAAATTAAGGGAAAAATTTGCCAGGTTCGATGCACTCAAGGAGCTCGCCATCCCCATTAAGCCAACAAAGGATCCCAAAGGCTGCAAATGTGGAGACATCCTTAAAGGACTGATGCTGCCCCCCGACTGCCCTCTCTACGGAAAACGTTGCACCCCACTCCAGCCGATTGGCCCCTGCATGGTTTCCAACGAAGGAACCTGTGCAGCTTACCATCGATACAGTGAAAAAAAGTAACCCGAGCAAAACATAATTTATGAGAACAACAAAAACAGTAAGCCTTGACCACGGAAGCGGAGGCCTTGCCAGCCAGAACCTGATCAGCAACCTGTTCCTGAAGTATCTTACAAGCCCGGCGCTGCACGAACTGGAAGACTGTGCAGTACTTGACGAGCATCATGGCAGAATCGCCATGACCACAGACAGCTATGTTGTTGACCCGCTTTTTTTCCCTGGAGGCAACATTGGCGAACTGGCAATAAACGGCACCGTAAACGACCTGGCAATGCGTGGAGCGCGCCCTGTAGCACTCAGCCTGGGACTAATCATAGAAGAAGGGTTTTCAATGGAAAGCCTGGAGCAGATTATTAAATCAGTTGCCGAAGCTTCAGACGCTGCCAATGTAGCAGTCGTTACCGGAGACACCAAAGTGGTCCAGAAAGGCAAGGCCGACGGGATATTTATCAACACCAGCGGTGTGGGTATTGTCTCCCATCGCTGCAACATTTCAAGTACCCAGGCAAAACCAGGAGACACGGTCATTGTCTCAGGCTCCATTGCTGACCATGGCATTACCATAATGAGCAGTCAGGCGGGAATCGCCATTAGCGGCGATATCCAGAGTGACACCCAATCACTCCACGGGCTTGTGGCAGCGATCCTTGAAGAGGCACCATGCGCTACCCACGTTATGCGCGACCCGACCAGAGGCGGGGTTGCCACGACCTTGTGCGAGATAGCTTCTGCATCAAAGGTTGAAATCACTCTGGAGCAGGATCAACTACCGATCAAGGCATCGGTCAACGCGGCATGCGAACTCATCGGCCTAGACCCACTGTACCTGGCCAATGAAGGGAAATGCCTGGTAATTTGCGATCCAGCGCAGGCAGGAAAAATTCTGCAGACGATGCGCCAATGCCCACAAGGTAAGGAAGCTACGATCATAGGAACGGTCACCGGCAAAGCTGAACAAGGAAGAGTGAGCTTGACCACCACCATAGGCGGCAAACGACTCCTTGAGCCCCTTACCGGCGAGCCACTTCCACGAATATGTTGATTTAATGGTACCTTGAAAAATTAGATTTTTCGATCAAGGTCAAGGATCACGATGAATTTTACCGCAGGCATATGGTTGATATTCCGAGAATAAAATTTTGAGTGGAACGCCGAGATTGGAAGAAAAAGCAATTTTCCAAGGTGGCATTCAGCTTTTAACAAAGACCGACAACCACGACAACACCATGCATGAACTTTCTCTTGCCCAAAACCTGATTGACCAGCTTCTGCAGTTATCCAAGCAGCATGATGCCAAAACCGTTACCAAGGTAACAGTCATGATCGGTCCCTTTTCAGGCATTGTCGTAGAATCCTTTGCCTTTGGTTTCAAAGCCTTGAAACAGGATCATCAGCCAATTACTGGCGCCCAGCTCATACTTGAGACTCCGGCACCTGAATATATCTGTCTCGATTGCAAAACAATCAACACCGGAGATACAAGAACGGCTGATGGACACCCAAAAGCTGTCTACGAAACCATAAACGACAAGATCTGCTCAGCATGCGGATCAAACCGCCTCTCGCCCAATGGAGGCGCTGAGCTTATATTAAAACAACTTGAAATGGAGTAATTACGATGTGCGATGTATGCGGCTGCCAACTACATGACCACCATCATTCTGACAGTAGAATCGTTGAAGTCAACCAGAGCCTGTTGGAAGCAAACCAGAAGCAGGCAGCATCCAACAAAACCCACATTGAAAAAATGGGTGCCATAGCCATCAACCTGATTTCCAGCCCCGGATCAGGAAAAACGACCTTGCTCGAACGAACCATTGATGAGTTGGGTGACAGTGTCAAAATCGGTGTGATCGAGGGTGACATCGAAACAGAACGCGATGCTGATAGAATTAGGGCTAAAGGTGTACCTGCTGTTCAGTTGACTACAGGTGGTGCCTGTCACTTGGATGCGCCCATGGTACACGGCGGCCTTCACGTGCTGGAGCACCTTGGCAAAGGGACAAAGTTTGACATTATCTTTATTGAAAATGTCGGCAATCTGGTCTGCCCGGCCAGCTTTGACCTGGGTGAACACCGCCGGGCCATTCTTCTCTCTGTTCCTGAAGGATCGGACAAGCCCGTGAAGTACCCGACCACCTTTAAAGGTGCTGACTTGTTTATGATCACCAAAATCGACTTGTATCAGCATTTTGACTTTGACCCTGAAGAGGCTAAAAGCGAAGCCCTAAAAATTCAGCCGGACCTGGACATACTTTCTTTGTCTGCGACAACCGGCGAAGGCTTTGATCAGTGGATTGCCTACCTGAAAAACCTGCTTAACAAGTAGCAACAAGTTCCCTACAGGTGGTCGAAGATGATCTCCGGCCACCTGTTTACAAAACCAGTACGATTCCCAACATCAATGCCATCTCACCGTCTTCGTGGATCTGCCAACTCAAGTCCCAACCAAGTGCATTACACAGCGCACCGACATTAACCCCCAGCCCTGAAACGGAAAACCTGGCTTCATCTGGAAACCGACAAGGTTGACTATACTGCAGTACCCTGCACGCCTGATCAGCAGGACAAAACAACTCCTTGCATGATCCAGCCGCTACGCCCTGTGCCTTGGAAAAGCCAAGGGGAACGGCAGCCAGCTCTATCGCGGCTGCGACCTCGTGGATATTTTTCGCCACCTTCAGCCGACCGTTGCCTGCAAGTATTGAAGCAGCGACATCTCTGGTAAAGACCAATACCCATTCATACCCATCCAGCACTGTACGAAAGCAATCCGGCGACATAACGTGCGGCGGACACCCTGGTGCAAGTCCATAGCTTGGGCAACGGGGTGACCGGCACATGGCTGCAAACCTATCTTCAACAACCAGCTTGGATGAAGGTAGCCACACAGCCCTACTTGCGCCACTTTCAATCGCAAAATCAAGTAGCGTCTGTCTTCGGCTTGCCCCCTGAACCACCTTCACCTCCCTATCACATCGCAAATTATTACCAACACAAACCCGCAGAACAAAACACCCTAACCACAAGATCGCAGTCGGCTCACCATATAAAAAGAACAGACAAGAAAGATTGCACTATGCATAGTGTGCATAGTATGCTAAAAAGAATTCAATAGTCGCACACCTTGATGTTCTTCCTGTAACGCTCTGTCACAATCAATGGCGTGTAGAATTCGGCTTAGTTACCAGAGCAGGCGATACCTTTTGGATTACAGCTGTTGTATACTGTGACACTTCTCCAGAAAATATCACTCAAAACTCCTTACACCCCTTTTCCTGCTCTGGTAGTTAACCGATATCTTTTTGACTTCCCCTCCTCTTCATCACATTCTCAAGCAGAATTTATTTGTAGTGGTTCAGACTTGATCTGACAAACCTTATATTTTGTTTCAATCTAAGCTGATAAGTTAATCTGTCCCCTTTTTACGTTGGAACATTTTTTTTCAAAGATCGGTAGGTTGGCAACAGAACACCCTGTACTTCACTTCTGCCTGATCCGGAATCCTCAGGCCAAAAAAGCTATTTTCTATATATAACCGGGCTTGCCCAACAAACGGTTCAGAATCGGGTCAGAGGGAGCCGAAACTCCCGTCTGTCCACAGAACCGTGCTTACGGGTCCGTACACGGCTCCTCATGTAACATTTATCCATTGATGAAGTGGAAACCAATGTCGTTGTCTTTCCTCTGACCTTATCCACTGTCCTGCAACGTCAATAAACCAACGATTAGAATATGCTCTGGTTAAGGCCATGGTGTTTGACAAGACCCATCTACCATTATTTGAATACACCTTACTGGCTAGTCCACGAGGTACTCCCCGTTTGATAAGTTTCCTGAACAGGTGACAACGTCTCTTTTGCTGGTCAACAAAGCGAGACCGGAGTCTCCTCCGTACATGGGCTTCGATTTTACGCAGCTGTGATGGATATTGGGTCATGCTATAATAGCCAGACCAACCTTTATACCAGCTGTTTATCTGTTTCATCGACACCTCCAGCGATAGATGCGTTCCTCGCGAGGTCAATTCCTTGACTTTCTGCATGGCTCTTTTCATCGATTGGGCAGATATTACTATTGCCCCATCTATGATTGTCAAACCTAGAAATTTGACTTCCCGGGAATGAGCAACCTTGCTTTTGTCTAGGTTGATTTTAAGCTTGAGTTTCCCTTCAATAAATTTACTGATACTACCCATTACCCGTTCCGCCGCCTTCGGCGATCGGACAAAAATATTACAATCATCAGCAAATCGGCAGAATTCAAGCCCTCGGTGTTCAAGCTCCTTATCCAATTCATCCAGAACTACATTACTTAATAGCGGACTTAAAGGGCTTCCTTATGCAAAGAAAGTAATTATGCAAAGTAAGCCGTAAAATCCGTAATAATTCGAAGGTTTATTGTTGATTTACTTAGCATAATCTTCAGTAATGATGACTGAGCAGAAGCTCAAGAAATCATTAAAGGAGATATCTTTA
>JAUVLX010000095.1 GCA_030600525.1 Desulfobulbus sp.
GTACCGGCTTCTGGCTGATGCATAATGTTCTTGCCCATTCCCCCACCGCTGTACTTCTTGAATGTCTTTTTCTCTGCAGTAATATAGTCGGTTATTACCGTTACTATGTTGCTCGCACTCCTCGAGTCGGGACCTTTCCCAACTGAAAATAACGTTTGGAATTATGCATGGCACGTTCTGAGGTACATCCTTTTCATGATTTTTTACCGTGGCAGGTCTGGCCGGGGTCGTATAAAAATCCTCCCGTGGACGGTAATTTCCCCTGTCCTGATGGTATAACGTTGCGGATAGATAAAGAAACGGCCATTGCCTCCATGGGCTCCTGTTTTGCCCGTGAGATTAAGAAGGTTCTGGTGCAGCAAGAGTACAATTATATCGTGGAAGAGCGTGATAATCCTGCCTCAGCCCATGCAAGTGCGGCATGGGAACGCACCTATAACACGTTTTCCATGCGGCAGATTTTTGCCTATACGTTTTCCCGTTTTTCGCCGCAGCACAGGTGGTGGAAAATACCTGGAGAAGAAAGGGTGCAGGATCCCTACCGGCGGATAATGCTCTATAATTCTCTTGAGGAGGCAGAACGTGATTTTGCGGTACACGTTGCAGCGTCACAGCGGGTTTTGAAAAGGGCTGAAGTCCTTATTCTCACCCTAGGGTTGACCGAGATATGGGAGGATACGGAAGACGGCAGTGTTATCTGTCTTCCTTCCGGGCCGTATCCTAACAACGGCGGTGATATGTCTCGATATCGTTTCAGGGTATCACGCTATCAGGAAAATTTGGATAATCTGGAATATATTCATTCTTTGATGGCAGTCCACAATCCGGGATGCAAGATTGTACTCACTGTTTCGCCGGTACACCTATGGGCCACTTTTCGTAAGGATTTGGATGTGATCAGTGCAAGCTGTAACTCCAAGTCGACTCTGCGTGCCGTTGCCGACGAATTTGTTTCCAGGCATGACAATGTTTTTTACTTTCCGGCCTTTGAAATGGCAACCATCTATACCATGCTAGAGGGTAAATCCTACTTTGTAGATGGGAAGGAAAATTTTCATGTCAACCGGAAAACAGTGCAGTTTATAATGGATCATTTTTTTAAATATTATAACCCCCAGCAGATGTAGCGACCGATTGGTAATCCAATCTGCAGGAGCAAGCCTTTTCAAGGAGAAATGATGGTTACCTCAATAATACTCATTAATGCAGAACGGTCGAAGATAAATGCACTGGCAGAACAACTGGCGGACGTGGAAGGTATTTCCGAGGTCTATTCTGTCAGCGGTTCCTATGACCTGATAGCCATTGCTCGCATAGCTACAAATGACGATCTGGCAGAGCTGGTGACGAACAAAATGTATGAGCTGGAGGGAATCGAAAAAACAGAAACGATGCTCGCCTTCAAAGCCTTTTCCCGGCATGACCTGGAGCGTATGTTCTCGCTGGGGATGTGAAAAACTCTAAGGAGCTGTCCTGAAATAACTTGAACATCTCGCATCGCATCTTCAGGTCATCTTTGGCTGATCTTCAATCACAAAGTCCTCAACGTAGCACGACTACGCCTGCGGTTTTGTTCAATTAGATCATCCAACTCTAACCTAAGTATGAGCGCGATATTGTCCAACTTATTTACGGACAGCTCCTAAAGTAATAAGAGGAAAGGATGAAGGTTAGAAACAACAACTATAAAAAAGATGTGGAAGCGGTCTTCCTAGAGGCGACTTTTATCCGGGAACTGGGTATTCAACTCGTTAATGTGGAGCCTGGCCGGTGTCTGGCTGAGGTGCAGGTTATCCCGGCACATCTGCAGCATCTTAATCGCGTACATGGCGGTGTTATTTCTTCCCTTGCTGGCCATGCCGCTCTGGGAGCCGCCATATCCGTCGCTTCGGAAGGTGATGTGTTGGTAGCTCCGGAATTTACCTTTCAGATGTTTCGTGGTGTGGAGTCAGGCTTGCTCCAGGCAAAAGCTCAGGTGATCAAAGGCGGCGCGTTGCTTATTTTTACAGAAGCGGAAGTGTTTTATAACGGTACTGCTGGTGAGCATCTGGTGGCAAAAGGAAATTTTACCTTCACCCGTGCCTAGTGTCTCGTCAACGCTGCTCTGACGTATCTTGCTTGTTTTTTCTCGCACCTGGATTCCTTTAACTGGTGGTACATAGCCCACTATGAACAACCAGCTAAAGAAATCCAGGACCAAAAAAATCCACCGCAATATTTCGACATTTCATCGTTGACGCGACACTAGATAGTGCCCATCCATAAATGGTATTTAAGCCGATAGCGGCGTTATGCTTAAACTTTTATTCTCGGGATCTCAAAATTTTAGATTCCTGTAACAGGATCAAGCATTTTTTCCTGACACGTTTTACAGAGCAGTTTTTCTGTTTCCAATGCATGGAAACAATTCATGCATCGTTTTTTCCTGTTTATACCAGACTTTTTATCAGGCTGTTTCTTGGTATGGAACAGCATGTGGATAATATTCATAGGTAAGGGTGGTAAAGTGCTTTGGTGTTGTTACGGTTATACGGAAAAGGGAAAATAAGTGTTTGCTAGTAGCGACAGAAGCTAAGGGCGTTGTTGTTGCCTGTCAACCTGAAAGCGTTCTCTTGGCGTGCTAAATTGTGTTTTTTCGTGTTTCCGGTTTGTTGGATGTGATGCAGGGAGTGGGGAGGGTGACAGTCATGGGTATTGTTGCTGGCTGTTGCAGGTGAGCAAGGGCAACGGGAAGTGTCATGTGTTGCTTTTTTTAGTAGCTCGCATTAGATTGACCAGAAAGGTTTTTGTCAATAATGGGCATGCTTCACTAGGAGGTTGTCCGAGAATAGGGATTTTTTCTCAGTGCGAGGCATTTTAGAAAAATAAGCACAGCCATATAATAGATATCGGAGTCTACGCTTACCTACGAGCTTATTTTTCCAAAATAACGATGACATGGGGAAAAAGGGCATTCTCGGACAGCCTCCTAGAAGTGTTGTGTCAGCAAACAGGAGAACTCTATGCCAGGATGTAATATATTCAGTCAGGAACACCAGATGTTGCTCGTCCATTTTTTCGGGAATGTGACTGCCAGTGATTTGGAATTGCAAGCAGTGTCAGTTCTCTCTCATCCCGATTTCAGTGGAAGCACCAAAGAGTTGGTCAGTTTTGCGGAGGTAGAGAGTTTTGCTCCGGATGTCGATATGGAACGGCTCGCTGACATTGTTAAAATTAATAAAGAGCATATTGAGAAGTTCCCGGAACTCAAAATTGCCTTTATTGCCCCTGATGCGCTTTCTTTCAACCTCGCAAGGGTCTATCAAGATAATACTCAGACCCACGAACGTAAAGGCGATATGAAAATTTTTACCACCAAGCAGGAAGCTGTTCAGTGGCTGGGTGGTAAGAGCGGTCAGTGGGATATGCTTCTTGAGCGTGTATCAAAAATGTGCAGCTTGTAGCTGATACTCCTTTTGATTTTTTCCTCTGTCCGGTTATCCACCTCACCCCCGGACGGAGGCTCCCACCTCCTGTCACCAGCTACTTGCGCATAATTGTTTTTTCTTTTAGTATGTCCGCTTTTGCGTAATTATCGTCTCATGCCGTGTGTGAACGGCTTTTTTCAGAATTGATATAAAATACCATGGATCCCATAGAAAACGACCTTATGCCCTCTTCTGCTATTTTGTTAATCCACTGCCAAGACAGAAAAGGGATCGTCTCCTCGGTGAGCGAATTTATTTTCAAGAATAACGGCAATATAATGTATCTCGATCAGCACGTAGATACATCCCAGGGCGTTTTTTTTATGCGTATTGAATGGGAATTGGGAAATTTCACGATTCCTGATGAGAAAATCGGGGAGTATTTTGATACGCTGATCGCCCAGAAGTACAAGATGCAGTGGGATCTGCATTTTTCTCAATATGTACCTAAGATGGCATTGTTTGTGTCAAAGTTGTCCCATTGCCTGTACGATCTGCTTTCTCGCTGGAAGTCCGGTGAAATTGAAGTCGAGATTCCGCTTATAATCAGTAACCATGAAGATATGCGGCCTGTTGCCGAACAGTTTGAAGTTCCCTTCTACCATTTCGCCATTACTGCCCAGAATAAAAAGGAAAAAGAGCAGCAACAACTTGAACTGCTTGCCGAGCACGACATAGACTTTATAGTGCTTGCCCGGTACATGCAGGTCCTTTCCGGCGACTTTGTTGATCATTATCAGGGAAAAGTCATCAATATCCACCACTCTTTTCTTCCTGCCTTTCCGGGAGCCAAACCGTACCACTCAGCCTATGAGCGGGGGGTCAAGATTATCGGGGCAACCAGTCACTATGTAACCGCAGATCTTGATGGCGGGCCAATCATAGCCCAGGACGTTATTCAGGTCAGTCATGCCGATGCGGTTCAGGATCTGGTGCGAAAGGGGCGCGACCTGGAAAAAGTGATCCTTGCCCGGGCCATCTGGCATCATTTGAAACGACAGACACTGATTTATCAGAACCGGACTGTTGTCTTTACCTAAGCTATACGTTTATTCCGTATTATCGGTAGCAACAGATTCAAAGGCGTGAAATTCAAGGCTGCCTTCATAGATTTGAAAGCTGCCGCAATACCTGCCTGGGTTGTCTGGCATTTCTGTGGCTGTTACGTAGAGGGTGATGGTGCGTTCCTGTTCATCCCTTTCCGGATCAACCAGTGCCCAGAGTACGGGTGAGTCATCACCTTTTGCCTGGACATTGAGGATTTCGCTGCCTGCAGGCAATTGAACGGTTTGAGTCTTGGTTGGCTGAAGGTGGTACCTACGAATTGTTTTCATTTGTCGATAGAGTGGTTGAAAGAATTTTTTAAGATTGCACGGTTTTGTAGTCTATACCAGAAAGTGGCGGGTGAGTGCACCGCTAATCCACTTTATGCCACAAGAGATGCATCTTGATGTCCGTAACCTGGATTTTACCCAGATTTTTCATGAACATTGTGTCAATTTGTTCAATTCCACACACTTTCTTAATGTTAAGCAACGTGACGTGGAGTTATAAATTTGCACAATGTTCACCAAAGGTCAGTCCATCCGGCATCATTTACTTCAGTATTTTGGCAATGAATATAGACTACTATCGGAGTCTACGATTACCCGTAATCTACGCTTACCTATTCAAAGCAAAAAACGTTGAACCTGACGCCGCCTGAACTGATGATAAATCCGGGTTAACAACCCATTTTGTTGTAACTCTCTTTGAATGGGGACAAAATCCTTATTGCGGATTTTGACAATTCTGGTATCAGTGCATATCTATTGGTCAGGAAATTAACTTCCTCTATTTAAATTCACTCTATCCCTTTCTCTTTTTACGACCCTGTAGGATATTTATTATGACTTTTCCCATCGACTTATCAGAATATACCCCTCTAAAATTTACCCTTATCCAGGAAGGGATGAGTGCTGAGCAGCGAGCAACCCTGGAAAAGAATATCTCCATTGTTCGCGACAGCATTGTGTTTTTTACCGCCCTGGCAAATACCAAAGGGCTCGGTGGCCATACTGGTGGAGCTTTTGACATTGTCCCTGAGTTGTTGATTGTTGATGGGTTCATGAAAGGCTCTGACTCATGTTATCCTGTGTATTTTGATGAAGCCGGGCACCGGGTGGCAATACAATATATTATGGCCGTGTTGAACGGTTATGCCGAGTCCGAAACACTGCTCCATTACCGTGAATTTAACCAGGGCTTATACGGCCACCCAGAACGTAATGAGAAAGATGGTGTCTTTTTCAGCTCTGGCCGCCTTGGTCATATGTGGAGTTATGTTAATGGGATTGCGGAAGCCAATCCAGACAAGACTGTGTTTATGTTTGGCAGTGACGGTTCGCAACAAGAAGGGGATGATGCTGAGGCAGCCCGTTACGCTGTTGCCCGTCAGCTGAATGTTAAGCTACTTATTGATGACAACGATGTCACCATTGCTGGTCATCCCACTGAATACATGCAGGGGTATGATGTGGTAAAAACTCTTGGCGGACATGGCTTGAATGTGGATGACTGCGCAGGGGAAGACATTGATGCCCTGTTTACGCTCGTTCAAAAGGCCATCGCTACTGATGGGCCGGTTGCCGTAGTTGCCAAGCGATTGATGGCTGTAGGAATTGCCGGTATTGAGGGTCTTCCCAAGGGACATGATGTTATTCCTGTGCCAATGGCCATCGATTACCTAAAAGGATGGGCGCAGGATGCAGCAGTTGCCATCCTCAGTCAGGAAGTTGAGAAAAAAGAGAAGACCGTATGTCTCGGCAGTACCACGGAAACCGGGAAGAACCGTGATGATTTCGGTAAAGTAATCTGCGAGCTCCTTGGGGATGTCGAGGATCCTGCAGCAAGTGTGCTGGTGGTCGATTCTGATTTGGAAGGATCATGTGGACTGCACCATATTCGTAAAAATGTTCCCCAGGTTTATGTCCATGGGGGCATCATGGAGCGCAATAATTTTTCTGTTGCAGCAGGATTTGGCTCCACCCCCGGTAAGCAGGGGATTTTCGGTACCTTTGCAGCATTCCAGGAAATGGTGATCTCGGAAATTACCATGGCCAGGCTCAATCAGGCCAATGTACTTGCCCACTTCTCCCATTCCGGAGTTGATGATATGGCAGATAATACCTGCCACTTTGGAATCAATAACTTTTTTGCTGACAACGGACTGGCCGAACACGATAATACAAGGCTCTATTTTCCGGCCGACCCGCTGCAGCTGAAAGCGTTACTTGGTAAGGTCTTTCATGATAGTGGGTTGCGATTTGTCTTTTCCACTCGCTCAGCTACACCGTTTATTCTGGATGAAGCTGGCAACAAACTGTATGAAAACTACAGCTTTACCCCGGATAAGGATGAGGTTATTCGTGAAGGGGACCAAGGCTATATTGTATCCTATGGCGAGATGCTCTATCGTTGTCTTGATGTGGTGGAGCGTTTAAAGCAGGAAGGGATTAATGTCGGCCTGATAAACAAGCCTGTGCTCAACGTGGTTGATGAGGAAATGGTGGCTAAGATCGGCAACAGCCCATTCGTGATGGTGGTTGAGACCCAGAATAGCAAAACAGGACTTGGCAGTCGTTACGGCTCCTGGCTGCTTGAGCGTGGCTTCACCCCTCGCTATGGTTATATGGGAACATGGAAAGACGGTGCTGGCGGCCTGTCTGAGCAGATTCCTTATCAAGGAATGTCAGGCGCTGATATTCGTGAAAAGGTAATGGAACTGATGAAATAATTTTCAGTACCCTGGAAAAAGTAATAAAAAAAACGGAGTCTCCTTGAAGGAGGCTCCGTTTTTTTATGTCTTGTGCGTTGTCCGGCTGTTAACCGGACAACATGAGTGATGACTTTTACTCAGTGCGGCTGGTTTGCAGTCACATATTCAATCATCTGGTCCGGGGTTACAATCGCTCCCACGGTAGCTTTCAAAGCAATAAGATCCCTCCTCCAGGTCATCAGTACCCGGAAGAAAGCGTCGTTCATTCCCTTTTCTTTGGAAAACTCGGTGATGGACATATCGACGCGTTCAATCAGGTTAACAACGTAAAGAGAGAACTGTTTGGTGTACAGCTCTTTGTCGTATTCCTTGCCGATAATCTCGGTAAAGAGTTTTTTCAGGTCCTGATATTTGGGAATACGGCCAATCGGAGTCCATATTGATTCCACCTTGCCCTGGTGCATCAATGCCATGATGCGCATCCATACCTTGGTATCACGTTTTTCGCCGATAAGTCCATCGGACTCACCCGGTGCCAAGCTTCCTCGACCACTTTTATGCAACCAGTAGTTGACCTGAAATCCGGAAGGCAAATTGTCTTCATTAATGGCTGGATTCTCGCCAAACGCTTTATAGTGATTGATGTAATGGGCGAGTGGGCCAGGAAAAAATGCCTCGTTGGCAAAAGGAGATCGTTTTTCGCTGCCGTCTGCACCGATCTCGGTAGCGGTGGTGGCGGAGCGGATAATTGCTCCATGCACAACGGTGCTCATCCAGTCGTGGGCCATGACGATAGTTGGCATGGTAGTGTAATCTCGACCGCCGAACAACAGGCCGCTCAGCTTCACTCCCTCAGGTTTTTCAGTGGCAGTGTCGTAATTTTCAAGGGAATCGAGGGTGATGGTAAATCGCGCATTTTTATGTGATGCCAGGGTACCTGACTGTGATGACCAGTCCCCTAAATAGTTGATTCCTTTTGCGGGGAAGGTTTTTCCCATGCCGTTCCAATAAGGTCTGCCATCAGAGATCAGCAGGTTGGAAAAGATAACTTCATTTCCTTCTCCTTCGAGAACCTTCAGTGTCTCCGGATCATCTTGCTGGTTTACTCCATCTATGATGCCAAACATGCCCTTTTCAGGGTTGACTGCCCGTACCTCACCGGATTCGGAGTCGATGAAAATTTTGGCAAGGTCATCACCAACCAAATGGGTCCCTGTCATGGCTGTGCCGGTCTTACCGCAGCCGGACGGATAGGCACCACCAAAATAGACAATTTCGTCTTCCATTTCAAACCCGGCAATGAACATGTGTTCGTCAAGCCGTTCACCGAAATAGTTGCGAATATTATTCATATTAGCAAATCGGTGGTTGATTTTTTTAGGGGCAATGGAGTTGCCTGCGTATTGATTGTTGGAGCTGTAGGAGCGGAAACGCTCGACATCCATATAAATACGTCTGTTGTTCAAATCGGCTGATACATTGGTCTCTGTGAGTCGGCCGGCACTGTGGTAGTTAACGAACATGTACCCTTTTTCGGCAACATCCTTTGAAAAAGCAGCAGGACCCATCATGCGGTAGAGCAGGAATTCACTATGGGTAACATAAAAAGAATCAGTTACCTGCAGGGTCGGATCAGACACCGGACTACCTATGGGGCCACGAGAGATAAAGGAGATGATCATCTCCTTGCTTTTCATGATATCGGTTATGATATTGCGGGCTTCAACCACTCCTGCCTGGAGTTCTTCCTTTTTTTGGAGTGAACTGATTTCTGTATCTGTGTAGGCCAGATATTTGGTGTTAGCCGTATCCCGGCCCTGGTCATTGGGGCCGTCAAAGTGGCAGGTATGATTTGCCTTGGCAAGCTGGAACTCCTCACCGACCTTCAGTGCCCTTTTACGGACACAGTCTATATCTTCTGCTGAGCCGGTGTTGATAAAAATGGAGGTAGGGCTCATCCGGGTCGCACCATTGTAAATCGGTACAAGTACCTCGGGGCTACATTCCATCATTTTTTTTTGGTTGGGTTCATCCATTAAGCTGATGAGGTAGGTCTTCATCATTTCCAACCGTGAGATATCTACATCCATTGTGTGTCTTCTGTGGCCAGTGTCGACTGTCTTTGTATCCATGATAGTGTGGTGATATGTAGAGTGTTATTTCGAGATGCATAACTGAAATCTAATGCAACAATTACATGAATATTACACTCTACAAAAAAAAACTATTTTTTTCACCGGTCAATTGAATAAAAGCCTGAATTCTCGGATACAAATGCAACTCGGAAGGAAAATCTGTTGCACAATTGCAAGCAATCAGGGCAAATAGAGTCAGGCTGGAAATTATTTTTTTCCTTTGTTGTGACCAGCAAAGAAACAGCGGATTGCCTGCTCAGCAGCACGCGAAAGGAGGACTTCACTTGCCTCCATGGCCTGCTGCAGAGACAGTGGCCCCTGGCAGATGGAAAAGACGGCCTGCAGTCCCTGTTGGTGGAGTTCTCCAAGATTTTCGCCAATTGATCCGGCCAGGGCAATACATGGTACACCTTGTGCTTGAGCTCGCGCTGCAACCCCTGCGGGGGCTTTGCCGAAGATTGTCTGGAAGTCGATTTGACCCTCACCGGTTATAACCAGATCCGCATTGGTAAGCTTCCTATCCAACTCAACCAGATCGAGGATAAGATCCACTCCGGGTAGCAATGTAGCCCCTAGAAAAGCGTGTAGCCCTGCGCCAAGACCACCGGCTGCTCCGCCTCCGATAAGAGAACGTACCTCAAATCCCAGGTCTCGCTTAATGCAGGCCGCAAGATTCTCCAGTCCTTCTTCGAGCTGTTCTATCTGTTCAGGACTTGCCCCTTTTTGAGCAGCATAAACTCTGGCAGCCCCCATGGGGCCTGTTAAGGGATTGGTCACATCGCAGGCAACTTCCAGTCGAATATGTTCCAAACGGGAATCCCGAGCGCTGCAGTCAATATGGGTAATGGATGACAGCGCCCCGCCTGTCAGTGGAACCGGCTTACCCTCCTGGTCAAGAAATTTGACGCCTAGTGCCGCTGCCGCTCCAATACCTCCATCGTTGGTGGCACTACCGCCGATGCCGACCAGAATATGGGTAGCACCCGCGTCCAGAGCCGCTCTGATAAGTTCGCCCGTACCCAAGGTGGTTGTTTGGGTAGGATCACGCCGTGAAGTTGGGAGCAGAGCCAGGCCGCTTGCCAGCGCCATTTCGATTGCTGCCAGCTTATGGTCAGGGGTATGGCAATAGGGTGCTGTAATTGGTGTGAAATCAGGGCCGGTTACCTCCACATCCGTGCTAATTCCGTGAAAAACTTCCAAGGCAACATTGACTAGTCCGTCTCCGCCGTCTGCAACCGGGACCTGGATAATTTCCGCATCAGCAAAAACGCGCCGGATGCCGCTGGTGATGGCTGCGGCAGCAGCGGTTGCAGAAAGAGAACCTTTAAAGGCATTGGGGGCAACGACAATTTTCATGGAATTTTCGTGGTATGTTGGGTCGTTATAGGTGAAGGGGAAGGCCTTATTATCGGCTGCTCCGCATTTAATTTTATCCGTCGACAGTGGGGAAGATAATGCCGCCTTCGGGGACACGTTTCCATTTCAAGTCGACCGGGAACGGCTTTACTTGCCATATGCTGCGGCAATACTCTTTAATTGCTCGAT
>JAUVLX010000009.1 GCA_030600525.1 Desulfobulbus sp.
TCTGTCGGACTGACCCCTTTTTCCTCAACTCGGCGTTATTGTCGAAAAATTAATGCTCGCAATATTGTGTATATGGCTGTGCTTAATTTCCCAACAATGCCTTGATTTGAAGAAAAAATTGCTCAATCCGACAGACTCCTAGGGCTGGGAATAAATTAGCTTAGCGTTATATCTGGTGAGAAGTCGGTGAAAAGCGTTTTCATCACGGATGAGAGTATCTCCGGGATTAAAAATGCCCTCACAGTCTTATAGTGCATGGCCAGAGTTTAAAATATGGTCATACATGAGGGATATGATTTTTTCAGCGTCCTTATCTGAAGAATCTAAATATACGGCTTCAGTTGCCTGTTTTAGAGGCGCTATAGCCCGTTCACTATCGTCTTTGTCACGTTTTATAATCTGGGCCAGCAGTTGCTGTTCATCTACATCCGCTCCTTGACTACGAAGCTGATCAGCCCTTCTCCGCATCCTAATTTCCGGCTTTGCATCCAGAAAAAATTTCCAGGCTGCCTTGGGAAAAACAACAGTTCCCGTATCCCTGCCTTCAGCAACAATCCTTCCAGCTTTCCCCATCTGCTGCTGTAGTTGTGTCAAATGCGAACGAACAACTGGAATAGCTGAAACTTGAGAGGCAAGCATCCCCATCTCAGGAGTACGAAGATGGCTTCCCACTTCCCGGCCATTGACCAGTACCTGCACATCGTTTTCCCCATTCATGGCTGGAAGCAATTCAATTACAAGCTCACTGAGCAACTGCTTGAGTTCTTCACCATCACCCGGTTCGACCTTCTTCTCCCAGCAGGCATAGGCGACTGCCCGGTACATGGCTCCGGTGTCCAGGTAGGTGAAGTTAAGCCTGTTGGCAAGCCCCCTTGAAACCGTTGACTTACCCCCTCCTGAAGGGCCGTCAATCGCCACCACTTGCATCATATCAGACATAGCCGAGCTCATTGAGACACTCTTTCAATGCATTAACAAAACGGGTGTTTTCAGCAACGGTACCAATGGTAATACGGATAAAGGAGGGAAACCCATATGCCTTCATTGAACGAACAATAACCCCTTTATAGAGCATTGCCTCATATAGGCTGGTCGCATCTCCTTTCACATCAATCAGGAAAAAATTAGTGTGGGAAGGATACGGAGTGCATCCCAGCTGACGCACCTGTTCAGATAACCACTGGAGCCCATGGCTAGTCTCATTAAGGGTTTTTGTATAATGGTCTTTATCTGAAAGGGCTGCCAAAGCACCAACCTGTCCTGGCAGGTTGATATTAAAGGGTTGTCGAACACGGTGGAGCAGGTTCGCAATTTCTTGAGGCATAATACCAAACCCGACCCGCAACCCTGCCAGGCCAAATGCCTTTGAAAAGGTGCGCAAACTCACTAGTCCAGGTCGATCCTGCTGATTTTGAATAAAGGAGAGAATATCTATTCGCTCTTCCTCAGCAACGAAATCAACATATGCTTCATCCAGGACAACAATAACCGTTTCCGGCAATGCATCCATAAATGTTGCAAAGGCTTCCTTATCTATCAGGGTACCTGTGGGATTGTTGGGATTATCGATAAAGATAAGCCTGGTATTCTCACTTACCGAGTCGGCAATGGCTGTCAGGTCATGCTGCATATCCCGCAGGTCAAAGATAGTGTTCACCCCGCCCCGCACCTGGACAAATTGCTGGTACATAAGAAAGGATGGATGCGAGGTGATCACCTCATCTCCGGGGGTAACAAAGGCCTTGATCAAAAAGTCGATAACCTCGTTGGAACCGTTGCCAAGAACAATTTCTTCCGGGTCTGCTCCTGTCCAGTCAGCGAGAGCCTGGGTGAGGTAGTAGGAAGATCCATCAGGGTAACGGTGCAAACCGGTGAGCATCTCTGCTATGGCCTGCACAGCTTTGGGCGATGGACCCCAGGGGTTTTCATTGGAGGCCAGTTTTATAGAATCAGTGATTCCGTATTCCCTTTCCAGTTCATCAAGGGGTTTGCCTGGTGGATAAGGTATTATCTGGTTAATATTTTCAGGAGTCTGCAGTTTCATTTTGCGTCGCCTATCACGGGTTTTTGATTGACGATCCCTACCTGTTGCTCAAGATTGTAAGCAGCCTTTAACAGCACTTCCTCGTTAAAATGAGCAGCCTGCATCTGCATGCCTACCGGCAATCCTGATGAAGTGAAACCACAGGGTACAGAAAGTCCGGGAATACCTGCAAGGTTTGCTGATAAGGTCAGGATATCTGAAAGATACATTGCCAAAGGATCATCTGACTTTTCTCCGAGAGGCCATGCAGGGCCTGGAGTTACCGGGGAAACAATGAGGTCGCACTCCTGGAAAACCTTTTCAAAATCCTGTTTGATTAAGGTCCGAACCTGGGATGCCTTTTTGTAGTAAGCATCATAATAGCCTGCTGAAAGGGCGTAGGTGCCTATAAGAATACGTCGCTTTACCTCATCGCCAAATCCCTGGGATCGCGATTGCTTGTACATATCCAGCAATGACTCGGCATCAGTATCGCGAACACTGTACCGGACACCATCATACCTGGCCAAGTTGGAACTTGCCTCAGCAGGAGCAATGAGATAATAGGCAGCAACACAATACTCTGTATGGGGGAGGGTTACCTCTTTCACTTCTGCACCCATCTCTTCAAGCATAGCTATTCCCTTACGGATGACTGCCTCGACTTCACTATGCAGGCCATCCCCGAAGTATTCCTTAGGAATACCTATCCGCATTCCCTGCAGTCCTTTTTCAAGGGCAAGGGTATAATCAGGAACCGAGGTATTGATTGAGGTTGAATCAAGCTCGTCGTATCCGGAGATAACATTCATCATCAGGGCACAATCACGGACATCTTTTGTCAACGGTCCGACCTGATCAAGGGAAGAGGCAAAAGCCACCAATCCATAGCGAGAAACTCGTCCATAGGTCGGCTTCATGCCGACAACACCGCACAATGAAGCAGGCTGTCTCACAGAGCCGCCCGTGTCAGATCCCAAGGCGGCAAAGCATTCATCTGCAGCAACAGCTGCTGCTGAACCACCACTGGAACCACCTGCAACATACCCTTCCCGCCACGGGTTCTCAGGGATAGTAAACGCACAGTTTTCATTGGTGGAGCCCATGGCAAATTCATCCATGGAAAGCTTTCCTATAATAACAGCACCGGCTTTTTGCAGTTTATCAATGACCGTTGCATTATAGGGAGGAGTAAAATGTTCAAGAATACGTGAACCGCAGGTTGTAGGGAAATCGGTGGTGCACAACACGTCCTTTACAGCCAGCGGAATACCGCACAAAGGACCGCCTTTTTCTTGGCGGCGAAGATCATCTGCCCTCTCAGCCTGTTGTATGGCCCTATCTTCATCAATGTTAAGATAGGCTTTAACCGTACCTTCCACACTCTCTATCCGAGATAGTACAGATTGGGTGAGTGCGACCGAAGTGGTTTCCCCACTTTCCAGCAGCCGTAGAGCCTCGCAAAGGGTAAGCGAATAATATTCCATGGTATTTTATAGTAATTGAGAAAAAACGATAACAGTTATGGTTGCCAGCCGAATATAAAACTAAATACGTGAGTAGGGGATGAACGCTAACTTATGATACGGGGAACGGTAAACGATTCTCCGTTATCTTCAGGCGCATTACTCAGAACAGCGTCTCTATCCAGGGAAGGCTTAACAACATCCTCTCTGAAAGCGTTGACCACCTGCTGGGTATGGGTAGTCACTGGAACGCCTTCAGTATCGACCTTATCAAGCTTTTCAACATAACTTAATATAGTGTCAAGCTGCTCGGTCATCCGCTCAATTTCATTTTCGCTGAGCTGAAGCCGTGCGAGATTGGCAACTTTTTGGACTTCTTCACGGGTTATTTTCATAGGTCTATTCCACAGAACGAACAAGAAGATAAATATAAGAAAAAACGTAACTATTCAGCGAATAACAAATAACATCGCCTTACCTTCGATCTGTAACTGTTCAGCAGTGCTCCTGATGCGTACAAGCAGGCTGGATAACTATAGTAATGCTCTATTTTCCTGCCTGATCGGGCGCTGCTGAATAGTTACAAAAAACAGCTACTGTTTATACAGTGATCGGGCAGAAAGAACAACCCCGGCGAATATTTCAACCATCTCTTGATCAAAGTGTGAACCACTGCAGCGCCGCAGCTCGGCTACAGCTTCCACCCTGGTAAGATTTCTTCTATAATTACGTTTGGATGTCATAGCATCATAACTGTCGGCTATAGTAATAATTCTAGTCAGGGTATCAAGTTCATTGCCTGTAAAGCCATCAGGGTATCCAGAACCGTCTATTTTTTCATGGTGATGACGAATAATTTTCCTTTCTTTATCCATAAAACTCAAAGGTTCGATAATACTTGCACCAATCTCTGGATGTTTTTTAATCAGTTCCCATTCTTCAAGGGTTAGCGGTCCTGGCTTCTGAATACAGGAAAGATCAATAACCAGTTTACCTATATCGTGAAACTGGGCAGCCCTCTTCAAGGTTAGACGGTCCTCCTGAGACAGTTGGGCAGCTTCTGCCAGCAGCATCGAATACTCGGTGACCCGGTTGGTATGACCTGCAGTATACTCATCCTTCTCTTCCATGGCAGCTTGAAGACTGGACATTATCTGTACGGTGGCTTTTTCTAGATGTTCACTATATTGTTCAAGCAGGTCATTTTTTTCTGCCAGCTCCTTGGTCTTATCTATTACCTCGGTCTCAAGATTCTGTTTATAGAGCTGTTCATTTCGCAAAAACTGCCGCTTCTCAATTGCCCGCTTCACCTTGACATGAAACATTTCCAAATCAGCAATTGGCTTGGTTAAAAAATCATAGGCTCCCAGATTAATAGCCTTAACCGCATAATCCATAGAGCCTGCGCCGGTAAGAAACAGCACCGGAATATCTATATTGCGCTGATTTAATTTTTCAAGGGTCTCAAATCCATCCATATCCGGCATATTGATATCAAGAATAATGACATCAAAATCATCGTTAATCAAAGAGAGGGCTTCATGACCTGACTCAGCAGCGACAACCTCATGGCCAAACATTGTTAATATTTTCTTTATCGCAGTTCTGACGAGGGTATCATCATCTGCTATGAGAATTTTTGAAGTCATAACACGATCAACATTCCAATTACCCATGCCTTTCACCAATTTCCTCTTGATTGAGTCAGATAGGTTGAATGCTCGCAGATAATATAATCCATTAATATATCGTGGTTTTCCATAGGAATCCTTGCGACCATCTGCAGTTTATACGCCAATCCTACCCGCAGGGCCTGAGGGGCCTCATCTTGTAGAAATCGATCATAATATCCACCTCCATACCCTATTCTTCCGCCAGTTTTATCAAATGCAAGCCCAGGAATAACGGCAATGTCAATATTCTCAGCATCTATCCTACAATGACGACGTAGTTCAGGTAATGGTTCTCGAATACCTTTAAATCCTGGAGCCAGGTCTACTGCGGGACTGCTTATCTGCACAGCAACCATTTTTGTACTTTCCGGGACAACTGCGGGTACACAGGCTATTCCCCCCTGCTTGATTATAAAATCTATAATTTTCGCTGTCTGCACTTCGCTTCGATAATCAATATAAATAAAAAAGCATTTAAAAGACTGAAATGCAAAATTATCAATAAAATTATTAATAATTTTATTACTTCTGTTTTTTTGCTCCACATCACTCATTTTATCACGGACTGCTGAACAAAGGCGGCGCAAATGATTTTTGTTAATATTCGTATACGATTGTTGCATAAAGTTTAAAAAGGAAACTATTACATAAAAAAAGGCGATATCCAATTAAGGATACCGCCTTTTTATCAAGACTGACAAAGAAAAAATTACATAGGCAATAACAACTTATTACTGTCTTCATTCCACGACACAACCAGGTGCCAAATTAAAACAAACAGAACTATAATTCCCAAGGTATATCCATAACCAAACACATCGGGTAGATACACATACTTACCCAACCAACCGTTGGCTTCAAGTTCGAAGTTCTTAAATAAAGCAACAACAAGTGAGTTGGAGAGAGCGAAAAATGGAACAACCAGCCACAGTTTTATCTGTCCCTCACCAACACGCCACAGTGTTCCGGAACCACAACCACCGGCCATCATAGCACCAACACCAAAAATAAAACCGCCGACGACACCGCCCCAACCAAAAGTACCACGTACATAATTCATGGGAGCCAGAACCGCTTCACCATCAAGACGGGCAGGAACGCCATATTTTAATACTGCAGCACCAACGGCTACGATAAGGATAGAAAGGCCAACTGACCTGGCCATAGAGGAATCACCGGTCATATGCGGTTCACGGAAACCCTGAATCATGCACCAGCGACCTCTCTGCATTGCATAACCTATCCCTGTGGCTATCAGGACCAGACCGGAAAGAGAAGTAATGTATTCTTCAAAGTCGTCGCCTTCATACCCTGCATATTTTGCAGCACCCCAGATAAGAACGCCTATTCCACCTACACCGAAAATAAATTGGACAGGATAAGGAATATTAAGGGTAAAGGACCCACCACCACCCCAGCTTATATGTTCCATCTCTTTATAAAGCAGCCAGAGGCCGAATAATGCTCCGGGAATAAGGCCAATCCACATGGCAAAACCGTTAGCTGCCAGGTTACCTATGGCATTATACATACCGCCCACATTACATCCGCCTGCCAAGGCAGCGCCGATACCCATCAAGACACCGGCTATCATCGCTTTTACATATTCTCGGACAGGTGGAAAACGAAATGCAAACTGTCCTCCAAGGCACGCTGAGATAAAAGCACCGCCGATAAGTCCCAATCCAATAACTGAACCGGTATTATACCAAACGGACTTCTTGAGCAAAAAATCACCGTCTTCATCAACAAAACCTGTTAATTCGGCAAGATCTCCACTAAAGATACCGACACCATGCAGCATCCAGTCACCCCAGTTACGGATTGCGCCCACAGCACCCCAAGGCCGCCACCATGCCATGATCAGAATTGTGAGGAGTGCTACAACAATACCTGTCGTAGTAGCGCTCCATTCATCCTGGCACAGGGCTTTATATAACCGTTTAATTTTGTCCCAAAAAATCTTGATGTCTTCCATTCACTGCCTCCTTAAACCCTTTATAAAGTACCTTTTTTTCTTAAAAAGCCTCAAAAAGTTATCAAGATACCTGTAGCCTTTCAATTTGTCAATAACCTCAATGAAACAGACCATTATAACACAACATTGAACATTCATTCACCAAAAGTAACGGAAAAACACTGTATGAATTGCTATTCAGTTTGTTTTTGATTCACCTTGACAAAAAAACCTTTTTTCTATACCCTTAACTGTCTTTTTTCATGTTCAAAACAGACAATTAAAATTGTTATTTTATCAGGAGGAAAAAATGAGTGATGTAAAAGTTGCACCTGAAGGTATCGAGCCTGCTTCCGTACTCGATGCAAAAGGATTGAGTTGCCCCATGCCGCTGCTTCGTACCAAGAAAGAAATGGGTAAACTTGCTTCCGGCGATGTTCTCCACGTAATGGGAACTGATCCAGGTTCCAGAAACGACATTCCTGGTTGGTGTGATCGCGCTGGTCATGAGTACCTGGGCGAGAAAGAAGAAAGTGGATATATTAGCTTTTTCATCAAGAAAGGATAATCGTATCGTTAATAAATCCTTTTAAAGGAGGCAAAAGCTAATGGCTGCTGATGCTAATAAATTCGGTATTTTCGTTACCTGCCCCCAGAACATGCGTCACATCCTCGGTCTTACCCAGGCTGCGATTCGCGCTGGTAAGGAAGTAATGATTTTTTTTACTTTTAAATCTGTTCATCTTACAAAAAGCCCTGAATTTTGGGAGCTGGCACAGCTCATCAAAACCGACAACTTGGCTATTTGTACTGACAGCTACATCTGTGAAGGATTTGATCACGAAAAAGATGTTCCACGTGGTCTCGTTGACAAACAGATGCGTACCCAGGCTTTTCATGGTGCAGTTCTTGAGCAGTGTGAAAAGTACATCGTAATGTAAGGAGATACCGATATGGAATCATTAAAAGTATATATCCTGGTAGCTAACCGTATATACAATGACGGCATTCGCTCCGGATTGGGTCTTGCTGTTGAAAATCATTATGCCTACCCGGTTATCATGAATGGCGAATTTCCGAAAATGACAGAGTACATGACGGAAAATATTGCCTGGATCGCAGATATGGAAGGTCAGGTATATAGTTGTGGAGCTGAAGCACCTGCTGACATGCCTGAAGGTTCTGAAATAGAAAATATTTCTTTGGAAGAACTCGGCGAGAAAATGCGCGAGGCAGATGTTATTATTCCTTTTGGTATGCCCAAAGGATCCCATGAACCGCCAGCGGCATGCGGTGGTTGAGGAGGTAGAGCCATGAGTGACGAAAAAATAAAAATCCTGCAGGTTTACCGCTCAGAGCCAACCAGTGATATAGAAACACTTGTTGGAGTTCTCAATCGCGACCGCGATGCTGATGAATTTAAACTCTATTTCGACCAACCAAACTATGACGTCCTGTTGCAGAAAATATATGCTGCAGACAAAACTGTTTGCTGGTGGTAGATCTTACTGCTCATCTGAGTTAGTAACTTTAAAAAAAGCCCTGCTTTTCGCAGGGCTTTTTTTTTTACTTAAAAAAACATTCCATTATTTTATCATGAAACCAGGGTCTAAAAGATCGTATATTCATATTTTCGCGTGAAGGATGAATTCTATTAGTCAGCAAAACAACTACTATTTTTTTTTCAGGATCCATCCAAAACGAAGTACCACTAAATCCCAGATGTCCTGCACTCTTTTCAGAAAAATAACGTCCACTGCTTGATCCACCTGGAGTAGGCCTGTCAAACCCCCTGTACCAGTTTAAATTATGATTAGGAATTATAAAAAGTTGCTTAAAAAGCTGTCCTGACAAAAAAGAGCTATCTCCTTTTCCCACCCACTGGTCTAGCATCAATTCACATAGCCGTAGCACTCCGTCTATGGTACCGAATAATCCTGCATGTCCGGCAATACCACCCATCAACCAGCAGTGTTCATCATGCACTTCCCCTTGAATAACCCTACCTCTCCATGGACACTTTTCTGTAGCAGCACAATCTTGAACAGATTGGTTTGCACTTTCTTGATTAATCGGAATAAAAAAGAGATCATTTTCCAGATTAAGTTTCCGAGTTATTTGTTCAGTAAAAAAATGGTCGAGCCTTTGACCTGTTTTCCGCTCAATTATTTCACCTAACAAAATATATCCCAAATCACTGTATATATTCTGTGTGCCAGGGTCATATACTTTTTTTTCATAAGTAATATATTTCAGCAGTCTTGCTTTATCTTCCTCCGTAAAAACACTTTTAAAAAATCTAAAATAAGGCCTGTATGCCTTTAAACCTGAACTATGTGTTAGGAGATGTTTTATACGAATATTTCTTTTATATGGATCATTTTTTAATTCTTTAAGGCAATCTACAAGGAGGGTGTCCCACTTAAGTTTCCCTTGTTTGATAAGTACCAATATGCAAAGGGTTGTACATAAAGGTTTAGTCAAAGATGCTAAATCAAAAAAAGTGGCTCTGTTCACGATTTGAGCATTTGCTTCATAGGTACTTTTCCCCGCACCTGCAATAAACCGCTGATTATCATGACCACTGCCAACACTGATACCAGCCATGCACCCTGAAAAAAAGGTTCTATCTACTCCTGATTGACAAAGATCCCTAAGTAGTTTTTCTTTCTTTCCATCGCTTATTTTAGCATATATCATTGTATTATCTGGCTGAAATTTCGTATTTTTATATTTCCTAAAAGCCTTTCTTAATAACTTTATTATAAACCTGTTTATAACCTGTTAATAACTCTGTAATTACATAAAAAAAAATACTTATCCACTCCCATTTAAAAAGAGACAAACACTTTTTTAAACTTAAAATAAGTAATATAATCAATATTTTATATTTACTACCAACATACAAACACCCCTAATAACAATAACAAAGATTTTTATAAAAAAAGCTTATTATTATAATCTTCAATTTAGCAAAAAAGAGATGACTCATTTGAGCCAGTAAAGACCTGGCAAAACAGGTCATGAGTTAACACCGCCACCTGCTCAATTGAGAAGGTAAAAAAATAAGTTTTCGAAAAAGGGAATTTTACCGGTTTACTGTTTCGAGTTACCTCGAACGAAATTTTAATGTAACTGCACGATATTGATCCGTTTGAAGCTTTTGTTGGTGGAGGAAGTAAAAAAGATGTTTTTTAAAAATTGAGTTTAAGGATTATCTTCCTCTGATGAAAACTCTAAAAAACTTGAATTATGAAAAGCAGAATGCTGTATTCGCTTTTTTTACTCCTTTAAACAAGAGTATCTCCTCTTTAAGCTTCCCTCCACCGGCAAATAGCTGACCCTCTATCCTCGCTGCCAATCTTAATACCAGCCATGCACCCTGGAAAAAAGGTTAGCTCTACTCCTGATTGACAGAGATTCCTAAGTAGTTTTTCTTTCCATCGCTTATTTTTAGCATAAATCATTATATTATTTAGCTGAAATTTCGTATTTTTTTGATTTCCTAAACGCCTTTATTAATAACTTTATGATAAATCTGTTTATAACCTGTTAATAACTCTGTTGTTACATAAAAAAAAATACTTATCCACTCCCATTTAAAAAGAGACAAACACTTTTTTAAACTTAAAATAAGTAATATAATCAATATTTTACACCTAATACCAACATACAAACACCCCTAATAACAATAATAAAGATTTTTACAAAAAAAAATTATTATTATAGCCTTCAATTTAACAAAAAAAAAGATGACTCATTTGAGCCAGCAAAGACCTGGCAAAACAGGCCATAATGCCTAGGGGCAGGTCATGCGGTTAACACCGCCCCCTGCTCAATTGAGGAGGTAAACAAGGAAGTTTTGGAAAAAGGAAATTTTATCGGTTTACTGTTTAGAGCTACCTCGAACGAAATTGTAATGTAACTGCACAATTTTGATACGTTTGAAGCTTTTGGTGGTGGAGGGAGTAAAAAAGGTATTTTTTTAAAAGGTGAGTTTAAGGATTATCTTCCTCTGATAAAAATTCTAAAAGGCCTGAATTATGAAAAACAGAATGCTGTATTCGCTTTTTTTACTCCTTTAAACAAAAGTATCTTCTCTTTAAGCTTCCCTCCACCGACAAATATTTGACTCTCTCTCTTCGCTGCCAATATTAATACCTCCCATACACCCTGAAAAAAGATTTGGTCGACTCCTGGTAGAAAAAAAATTCGGCTCTTTTGCTCCTTCTCAAATCTGATTTACAGGAGAGCTAAAAAATGATTATTTATTTGATATTTCAATTTTTTTGGAGTATTTTCAGAGCCTTTATTAATAACTTTATGATAAACCTGTTCATCATATGTTAATAACTTTGTTGCGACCAAAAAAAAATATTTATCCACTCCCATTTAAGAAGAGATAAACTTTTTTGTGAACTTAAAATATTTAATATAATTAGTATCTTAAATTTAATACCAACAAATAAACACCCTTAATAACAATAATAAATTTATATATAAAAAAGGATTATTAATATGGCCTTTCAATTTAACATAAGCAGGGATGACCTACTCAAGGCAATCAGCACCCAGCAAAACATTACCAGCAAAAAGGGAACCCTGGCTATTTTATCAAATGTTTTATTGGAAGTAGGCCACGATAATATAACTTTCACCGGAACAGATCTGGAAATAGGTCTTAAACAGACTGTACCTGCAGAAGTACTATCACCAGGCACGTTAACCTTGCCGGCTAAAAAATTGTTCGAATTGGCGAGAGAATCGGGATCCTCGGTTATTTCCTTTAAAGAAGAGGAAAAAAACTGGGTAGAAATTACTGCCGGACCCAGCGTCTATAGATTGGCCGGAATGATAAGCGATGAATTTCCGCAATTTCCAGAATACGATGAAGAAGCAATGGTGAGTGTAGACAGTACAATCATTGCAGATCTTGTCGATAAAACGATTTTTTCCATTGCTCAGGATAAGGAAAATATGTTCAGCCTTACCTCTGCATTATTTCAGAAGGTAAAAGAAGATGATAAACTTTTTTTAAAAATGATATCATCTGATGGACACCGACTGACAATTATGAGTAAGGAAGTTGACGAAAGTCTGGACAGCCTAGAAATGAATCCTATTACCTTAATTCCTCGAAGAGGGGTTCAGGAAATCCGAAAATTTTGTGATAATGCTGATAGTTTTTCTTTTAGTATTGAAAAAAAGCAGGCTGTTTTAAAGAGTAGTGACAGTTTACTTATTATCAGACTAATGGAAGGGGAATTTCCTGATTATCAATCTATTTTGCAAGGTTTATCAAACGATAATATCATTACTATTGATCGTATGCGTTTTTTAGAAAGTTTAAAGAGAATAAATCTTTTTACCGAAGATCTCTTTCATGCCATTAAGATGGAAATTACCGATACAGATATGGTACTGACTTCGCAAAATGCCGACTTTGGATCAGCCAAGGATGAATTTACTGTTGAATATGAAGGAGAATCTCTTTCTATGGGGTTCAATTGTAGATATTTTATAGATGCACTCCAGGTTATAGATGGAGATGTTATTAAGGCAAGTATAAGTTCAGACGAAAGCCCCTGTCTAATAACTTCGGATGATGATGAAGGATTTATAAGTGTTATTATGCCTATGAAATTATAGTTAAAAAAAATATCTATTATGAGTATAAAAATATTCACTACTGGAGGAACCATTGATAAAATCTATTTTGACGCTAAAAGCGAGTTCCAGATAGGGGATCCTCATATAAACGAAGTCCTAGATGAGGCTAATGTTGTTTTTTCCTACGAGGTTGAATCTTTACTAAAAAAAGATTCTTTGGAAATTACAGATGTTGATCGTCAATTCATTATGGAAAGAGTAAACGCAGACTCCCATCAAAGAATACTCATAACTCATGGCACCGATACCATGGTAGAGACAGCTAAAAAGCTTTTATCGGTAGATAAAACTGTTGTTTTAACGGGATCTATGCAGCCTGCCAAACTCAGGATAAGTGACGCTGTTTTTAATATAGGATATGCCATTGCTGCAGTCCAGATCCTTCCAAAAGGTGTTTATATAGCTATGAATGGGAAAATATTTGACCCAAAAATAACCTCAAAGAATGTTATCAAAAACAGGTTTGAGTCCTGATATTTTCTAATCTTAATTTTAAACCTAACTATCAAGTAGATAGAAAAGGTTTTTCCTCTTGTTAAATTTATAAAAAGGAAAAAAGTGAGCGAACAGAATCATTCTTCGTATGGTGCGGAGCAGATAAAAGTCCTTGATGGACTTGAAGCCGTAAGAAAAAGACCATCAATGTATATAGGCAATACTGCTGAAGAAGGATTACATCATCTCATTTATGAGGTCGTGGATAACTCCATTGACGAGGCTCTGGCAGGTTATTGTGACAGAATACGGGTTACCGTTCATCATGATAATTCGGTAACAGTGACCGATAATGGCAGGGGTATCCCTGTTGATATGCATCCAACGGAAAAGATGTCGGCACTGGAATTGGTCATGACGACCCTCCATGCAGGCGGGAAATTTGATAAATCAAGTTATAAGGTATCCGGCGGGCTTCACGGTGTGGGTGTTTCGGTTGTTAATGCCCTGAGTACCAGAGCCCACGCAGAGGTACGGCGAAATGGTAAAATGTATAAACAGACCTATGAGTGTGGTCTGCGAACCAGCGAACTGGAGGAAATAGGTACCAGTGAAAAGTCGGGAACAACTATATTTTTCGTACCTGATGACACTATTTTTACTGAATCCATTGTTTTTAAATATGAAATCATTAAAAACAGGTTACGTGAACTTGCTTTTTTAAATAAAGGCATTCGAATTTATCTCAAGGATGAGCGATCAGGCGAAGAGGATAAATTTCATTATGAAGGTGGAATTACCTCGTATGTTCAGTATCTGAACCGCAAGAGAACTGCCATTCATGCAGAACCAGTATTGATTACCGGGGAAAAGGATAATGTCCAGGTAGAGGTATGTTTCCAATACTTTGATGGGTACTCAGAACGTGTTTTTTCTTTTGTTAATAATATTAATACAAGGGAAGGCGGTACCCATGTTGCCGGATTCAGGGGAGCACTTACAAAATGTATTAATAAGTATGCAAGTGATGACGTAGTCCCTAAAAATCTGAAAGAAAAAATGGGTGGTGATGATGTCCGTGAAGGGTTGACCTGTATTATATCGGTCCGTGTACCAGATCCACAGTTTGAAGGGCAGACGAAAACAAAATTGGGCAACTCGGAAGTGAGATCCATTGTAGAGTCCCTTTGCAACGAAAAACTTTCTATATACCTTGAAGAAAATCCGGCAGTAGCTAAACGTATTCTCAGTAAAGCTGTTGAAGCAGCAAGAGCCAGAGAAGCAGCGAGAAGAGCAAGGGAACTGTCACGTAAAAAAGGCGGCCTGTCTGTAATGATGGCCGGAAAACTTGCTGAATGTCAGAGTAAGGATCCTAAAGAAAGAGAGATTTTTATAGTCGAGGGTGATTCTGCTGGAGGTTCGGCAAAACAAGGAAGGGACAGGGCTGTGCAGGCTATCCTGCCATTGCGCGGGAAAATCATGAATGTTGAAAAGGCGAGGTTTGATAAAATTCTTGGCTCCGAAGAAATCAAGCAACTGATTGCCTCGCTTGGAACAGGAATAGGACGAGAGGAATTTGATGTAGAAAAACTGCGGTATCATAAAGTTATAATAATGACCGATGCCGATGTGGATGGAGCACATATCAGAACCCTGCTCCTCACCTTCTTCTATCGCCAGATGTTACCGCTGGTTGAAAATGGTTTTGTCTATATTGGGCAACCTCCCCTTTATCGCCTTGGCCGAGGTAAAAAAGAACAATATTTTATAGACGACGAAGCACTGAACGCTCATCTTTACTCCCAGGCAAGCGAACTGTTTAAGGTATATACAAATAAGGATACAGAAATAAGTGGCCTGGAAATGGTTGACATCCTTAAAAAACTCTCCTTTTTTGAAAAAATAATAACCCATCTGGATAGAATGAATATCCAGGAAGAAATGACCATGTTTCTCTTGGAAAATAAAGTCCAGTCAGCAGACCAGTTTGAGGAAAGAGAGTTTCTTGAAAATCTTGTGGAAAACCTGGCGCCTTTGAAACCAGTTATAGGCAATATTCGGTCGTGCAGGTGGCGGCCTTCCTGTTATGAGGTTGATGTTACTTTCCGCGGAGAGTCGCTTCTCATGTCTACCTTAGGCCCCAATATTCCTCTTATAGGCCAATACCGTAAGGCATTAGAGATATACAGCCAAATTAGAGACTATACTAAAGGTTCTTTTAAACTGATACGAACCAGTGCCAGCGGCCAGGAAAAGGAACTGGAAGCCGCAGACTGGCATGCACTGATTGACCTTGTCCGTAGTGAAACTTTTAAAGGCAGTCATCTCCAGCGATATAAGGGATTGGGTGAAATGAATCCTGAGCAACTTTGGGATACAACCATGAACCCGGAAAATAGAACCCTGGTACAGGTTAAAATTGATGATGCTGAAATGGCAGATGATATTTTTTCCACTCTTATGGGCGACAAGGTGGAACCACGACGAGAATTCATCCAAAATCATGCCCTGGAAGTAGCAGATCTCGATATTTAATATCCATCCAAATGATTGATTTTCAGGCAAATTATTGCATTTAAGCAAGATGTAATCAGGATTGAGTAATGACAGAATCTTCTGAAATAACAGAAATGGAAAACCCGACCATATCCATCGAAAAAGAATTGAGTAAATCGTACCTTGATTATGCAATGTCGGTAATCATAGGCAGAGCCCTGCCGGATGTGCGGGACGGATTAAAACCAGTGCATAGAAGGGCTCTTTTTGCCATGCGTGAACTGGGCAATACCTATAATCGTCCTTATATAAAATCAGCTCGTATTGTTGGTGATGTTATTGGTAAGTATCACCCTCATGGTGATACTGCAGCCTATGACACTATAGTCCGTATGGCCCAGGTTTTTTCTTTACGTTATCCACTGGTTGACGGGCAGGGAAACTTTGGTTCCATGGATGGTGATTCAGCTGCGGCCATGCGTTACACTGAAGCACGAATGACCAAGCTTGATCAAGAACTCGTAGCTGACCTGGATAAAGATACGGTCGATTTTGTTCCCAACTATGATAATTCCCTGGAAGAGCCATCGGTTCTTCCTTCAAAAATTCCTAATATTCTGATTAACGGGTCTGAAGGTATAGCTGTTGGTATGGCTACCAAGATACCACCGCACAATCTGACCGAAGTTATCAATGGCCTTCTTGCACTCATTGAAGATCCAAGTATAAGCGTTCACCAACTGATGGGGTTTATAAGTGGACCTGATTTTCCAACTGGGGGGTTTATTTGCGGCAGGGCGGGTATCCGTGAGGCCTATGAAACTGGCAGGGGGGTTATTACCATGCGTTCCTGCACCCATGTGGAGCCCCGCAGTAAAAATAGTGAATCAATAGTCATTACCGAAATTCCCTATCAGCAAAATAAGGCAACCCTGGTTGAAAAGATTGCCCAGTTGATTAAGGATAAGCGGATAACATCCATTGCTGAAATACGTGATGAGTCTGATCGTCAAGGAGTTCGCGTAGTTCTTGATCTTAAAAGGGATGAAATTCCAGATATTGTCCTCAATCAATTGTTTAAGATGACGCCGCTGCAAAAAAGTTTTGGTATTATTTTGTTATGCATCGTCAATAATAAACCTGAAATCCTCAATATAAAACAGATCCTGGAGCACTTTTTGGCTCATCGACGGACTGTAGTTTATCGTAGGAGTGCTTTTGAATTGCGTAAGGCAGAGGAAAAGGCACATATTTTAGAAGGTTTAAAGATAGCAATCAGTAACCTTGATGAGGTTGTGAAACTGATCAGGGCATCTGCCAGTCCGGGCGAAGCAAAGGCTGAACTGATAAGCCGCTTTGAACTTTCTGAAATCCAGGCACAAACAATTCTGGATATGCGGCTGCAACGGTTAACTGGGCTTGAAAGGGATAAAATAATTAAGGATTATAATGAAATCCTTGAAAAGATAAACTGGTTAAAAAAGGTTCTTAGCGATGACGATCTGGTTATTAAGATTATCCGTGAGGAATTGGATCAGATAAAAGAAGATTACGGTGATGAACGTCGCACTGAGATAATAGACGCACCGGACGATATTTTACCTGAAGATATGATCATACCTGAAGATATGGTCGTAACTGTCTCACATACTGGGTACATAAAAAGGAACCCACTGAACCTTTACCGAGCCCAGCGAAGGGGGGGGAAAGGGGTCAAGGGGATGACCACTTTAGAAGATGATTTTGTGACCGACCTGTACACGGCCTTAAATCTTGATACCTTTCTCTTCTTTACCAGCAACGGTAAGGTCTTTTGGAGAAAGGTGTATGAATTACCTCTTGCAGGTAGGGCAGCAAGAGGTAAGGCTGTGGTAAATCTCCTTGAACTTGGCAAAGATGAAAAGATGGCTGCCATCCTGCCCATTGCAGATCTCGCAAATGTGGATAATTCGCAGACTGTGTTGACTGTAACCAAGTTAGGCAGAGTCAAAAAAACTTTTATAACAGAGTATAAAAGACCGCTACGCAAAGGGAAACTCGGTCTGACAATTAAAGATGAGGATGAAATCCTCACTGCGGCTCTTACTACAGGGGATGACGAGATCTTCCTGGTCACCAAGAAGGGACTTTCTATCCATTTTCATGAATCCAAAGTGAGAACCATGGGCCGTCTAGCAGCCGGAGTGAAAGGCATTACCCTGGCTGAAGATGATGAAGTTGTCGGTGTAGCTGTTATTAAAAGTGATGATTCCATCTTAACCGTTACTGAAAACGGATACGGTAAACGGACGGCAGTGTCGGAGTACAAACTGCAAAATAGAGGTGGTAAAGGGGTTTTTGCTATAAAAACCAGCGAAAGAAACGGTAAGGTTGTAGGTGTGTTACCTGTTGTGGACGAAGATCAGGTCATGCTTATAGCTAATTCCGGTAAAGTAATTCGCATGGCCATGGATAATGTTCGCATCATTGGCAGAAATACCCAGGGAGTGCGCCTTATTAATCTTGAAGACAATGAAATTGTTGTCGGCATGTCTATGCTTGCCCGTGAAGAAGTGGTGGAGGATATAGAAGAAGATGAGAATTCCGAAGATCAATAAAACAGCGGTCATTGGTGCCGGGAGCTGGGGAACGTCCCTCGCAATTCTGTTGGCAAGAAAGGGTGAACAGATATCGCTTTGGGGCCATGAGCCAGAGCATATTGAAGAGCTAAAAAAAAATCGTGAAAACATATCTTTTTTACCAGGTTTCAAACTACCGGCTGCTCTTGCCCTGACCAGTGACCTTAAAGAAGCTGTAACAAATGCGCAGTGTGTCGTTATGGTCGTTCCCTCACACGCATTTAGAGGGGTATTTAAAAAAGTTTTACCGCTGCTCGCTGAGTCAACTTTGGTGGTTTCAGCGGTAAAAGGAATTGAGATCGGCACTCGAATGACAATGAATGAAGTGATGGTTGATGAGAGTAAACAATCACATCATAAATATCACTATGGTGTCCTCAGCGGGCCGAGCTTTGCAAAGGAAGTAGCAGAGAATCAGCCTACGGCTGTAACTGTTGCTTTTAAAAACGAGGACGCTGCCATTGCTGTACAGAAACTATTTTCAACAGATCATTTCCGTACTTACTCATCTACAGACGTGGTCGGTTTGGAAATTAGCGGTGCTATGAAAAATATTATTGCTATAGCAGCCGGTATATCTGATGGGTTGGGATATGGACTTAACACCAGGGCTGCACTTATAACAAGGGGACTGGCTGAAATAAGTCGTGTGGGTGTGGCTCTGGGTGCTGACAAGGCAACGTTTGCAGGCCTGGGGGGAATGGGTGACCTGGTACTGACATGCACCGGGGATTTGAGTCGTAATCGTACTGTGGGCCTGGCCCTTGGAGCGGGTAAAAAACTGGACCATATTCTTGCGGAAATGACCATGGTGGCAGAAGGGGTCAAAACTACTAAATCCTGTTATAATTTGGCCAAAAAAATGGATGTAGACATACCTATTATTGATCAGGTCTACCAGGTTATCTATGAAGATAAATCATGTAGAGCGGCTGTAAACGATCTCTTTGGCAGGGACTTAAAAAAGGAAAACTGCTGAGAGGTCTTTCCCAATAAAGAATATGATGTTTGGTATCTTCATATTCTTTTGCTCTTTGTCTTTCCTCTAAAGGATGGTTCACAATGAATAATAAATGGAAGAATATCCTTTATTTCCTTTTTATGGTCATGCTGATTACAGGATGTGCCTCCCAAAAAGCAGATGTGGTTGACACTGCATCCGAGGGACAGTCCAGCACCTTTCCAGTGCAGCTCCCCGCGACCTTTGTCGGAAAAATTGCCTGCACTGAGTGCGATTACGTGAACATCGACTTGAACCTGCGCCCAGATCACCTCTACCAACTGCGTAAGACTTGGTACGCAGACAATGAGGTGATTAAAAGTGAGGCGCAGATGCGGAAATGGCGGTTTGATGATAAGGAAAATTTGATTATTCTTGGGAAAGGAAAAGGAGCCCTTAAAACATACAGTATCAAAAATGCGGAGACACTCAACTTTCTTGATTTAGAGGGAGAAGTTAAGAGTGATTTAATACAGTATGAGCTTAAAAAAAAGGAGACCTTCGATCCTTTTCCTGATGTTATTAAAATGCGGGGTATGTATAGATCTTCCGGTAATACCCATGTCTTGAAAGAATGTTCCAGCGGACTTGATTTTCTTGTTGATCCCAGCGGAAAATTCACTGAACTTGACAGGGCTTATCGCAATACACCCCATGAAAAAGACAGAGCGCTACTGGTTTCCTTTCAGGGAAAGCTTCTACCTACAAGAAAAGGCAGACTACTCAGAGATAACGATATTATGGTAGTAACTGGTTTTAACAGGCTTTATCCTGACCAGGACTGCAATGGTAATATTTTGAAAAACAATCTCTTTGGAATCCATTGGGCAGCGGTTGAAATTGCAGGGAAGAGGTTGGATGCAAAAAGCAAAGCACCTTTTTTTGTGCTTGAGGCTAAGGGGAACAAGGTAAAAGGATATGCCGGATGTAACCGATTTTTCGGTACCTTTCTTTTTAAAGGGGACGTTTTTATTTTTAACAAACTCGCTTCAACTCGAATGGCCTGTCCCGATAGTGTCTCCATTGAAAATGTTTTTTTTGCAGCCTTAGATAAGACAGAATCGCACAGGATAGAAAAAGATATTTTGGTTCTTCTTGATAAAAACGAAGAAATAACGATGAAGCTTCAAGAAAAAAAATAGTAGGTAATCCTGCAAAATTGTTTTTTGCCCAAACTTTTCGTTATCCTCAACAAAACATCCTCGGAGGTAAGTGTAAACTCCGATATTCATTATATACCAGCTATAATTTTTTTAGCATGCTTAAGCCTTGGACCCAAAATCTAACTACTAAAGATACCCAGTAGTGTTAGAAATTTGCCCATAGCTCACCTTTTCATTGTCGATTAATATCAGCCTGTGCTAACTCAGCGTCAAAAAAAAATACTTACAATAGCAAGAGAGCTTGGAAAAGTAGGTGTTGATGAACTCTCAGCACAGTACGCTGTTTCCCCGCAAACTATTCGTAAAGATCTTAATGAACTCTGCGAAAGGCAGCTTCTGCAACGGATCCATGGTGGTGCTATCATCGGTTCTGGTATCGAAAATGTTTCATATGAAGCACGAAGGTTGCTGGCACCGGATGCTAAATTGGCAATAGGTCTAAAAGCAGCCCAACTGATACCCAATAACTGTTCATTGCTCATTAATATAGGTACAACCACAGAGCAGGTTGCCCATGCCCTTATATCCCATCACGGGTTAATGGTGGTTTCCAATAATATCAACGCCTATGATATTATGAAACATTCTAAAGGGATTGAGCTTATAATATCTGGAGGCTTGGTAAGGTTATCGGACGGCGGTCTGGTGGGTGAAGCGGCTGTTGATTTTATTAACCAATTTAAGGCCGATTATGCAGTTATTGGTGTATCGGCAATAGATGAAGACGGCGCTCTCCTTGATTATGATTACCGGGAAGTCCGTGTAGCCAAGGCCATTATAGCCAATGCTCGGCATATCATCCTGGTTGCTGATCATTTAAAATTATCCAGAACAGCCTCTGTACGGCTTGGTCATATTTCACAAATCAATACTTTAGTCACCGATGTACCCCTTCCTGAAAAATTAAATTCCATCTGTAATGAACATCAGGTCACTGTCGAAATAGCCTGATAACTTCTCTTTTCTGTATATTTTTCCCAGACCATTTTTTCTATTGATGTTCCTTGCACACGTACGTCGAATTTTCAGAGTGTATTTTCGCTTGAACATGTTTTTGTTTTCGTTTAGCGTTGTAAAATGCATCAAGTGAAATAATTAATAGTTTTTTGTGAAAAAAGTCTTTCTGCTGAGAAGGGGCAGTCATGCAAAAATCATTATACGATATTGCGATAATTGGTGGGGGCATCAATGGATGTGGTATAGCCCGTGATGCTGCGGGAAGGGGTCTTTCAGTGCTTGTTTGCGAGCAGGATGACCTGGCAAGCGGCACCTCTTCGGCAAGTACCAAACTTATCCATGGCGGTCTCCGTTATCTGGAATATTATGAATTTCGTCTGGTCAGGGAGGCATTAAAAGAGCGGGAAGTACTTCTTCGAGCTGCTCCACATATTATATGGCCGCTTCGCTTCATTCTTCCCCATCACAAAGGATTACGCTCTGCATGGCTTATAAGACTCGGCCTTTTTCTCTATGATAACCTTGGCGGACGAGAATTACTTCCCGGTACCACCAGCGTCAATTTGTTAAACGATGAAGCTGGAAAACCCCTGAAAAAAATGTTTACCAAGGGGTTTGAATACTCTGATTGTTGGGTAATGGATAGCAGACTGGTAGTCCTCAATGCAATGGACGCTGTAAAAAGGGGTGCCGATGTCCTCGTTCGTACCCGTTGTACATCGGCAGAACGTTCGGCGGATAACTGGACACTTCACCTGGAGGATACCACTACAGGGGAAGAGAGTGAAGCTAAGGCGCGTATTCTTGTTAATGCTACAGGCCCCTGGCTGGACGACTTTCTTGATCACGTTACCCATGAGGAAACCAAGGAAAGTATCCGCATGGTTAAAGGGAGTCATATTATAGTCAAAAAAATGTTTGAGCATGACCGTTCCTATATTTTTCAAAATGATGATGGCCGAATCACTTTCGCCATCCCATATGAAAGAGACTTCACCCTTATCGGAACCACTGATGTCGACTATACTGGTGATCCGAGTAAGGTTGAAATAACAGCAGAGGAAATAGAGTACCTCTGTGATGCTGCCAGCGAATATTTCAGCCGTGGTATTACTCCTAACGATGTGGTCCACACCTATTCTGGGATCCGACCGTTGTTTGATGACGGTGCTTCAGATGCCAAGGCTGCAACCCGTGATTATATTTTAAAACTTGATAAAGGAAGAAATGATCAAGCGCCTTTACTTTCAATATATGGTGGAAAAATAACAACATATAGAAAGTTGTCAGAATCGGTTCTTGAAAAACTTTATTCATATCTCCCCCTAGCAGCACACAAAAAGTGGACTGAATCGCCCTCTCTTCCTGGTGGCGAATTTTCGGCAAATGATTTTGACTTAGAAGTAAAAAATCTGCAAAAGAGGTTTCCATTTATCGATTCCAGATTTGCCTACCGTCTGATGCGTACCTATGGGAAAAATGCTGAAATGCTTCTTAATGGCTCGAAAGACAAGGATAATCTTGGTACATGTTTTGGATCGAACTTGTATGAAAAAGAAGTTCGTTACCTGATGGTCAATGAGTGGGCGCAGACAGCAGACGATGTATTATGGAGAAGGACCAATATGGGACTTTTCCTCTCCCGCCAGGAAGCAGCATTTCTTGATCAGTGGATGAGTGATAACAGAATCGATTCTTAAGAAACGGCAAAAAAAGAGTGTTAAATTGTTAATGCAAGGTTGATAGTACTTCCGGTAAGGAGAAGTTAATGCAGCTTGAGTTAAAAAATGTTTCCAAACAGGTCGGTAAGGAGACGCATCTTTATTGGGAAGTTTGAGTTTCACCGTAGCCAGGCACGGGTGCAGTGGACACCCACCGGAACTAATGTCCCTGACTATCCCAAGCTCGCTCAACTCTGGTGGCAAAATGTTGCTGACGCGGTAATCGGTGACAAATCTCCACAAAAGGCTATGGATTCCCTTGCTGAACAACAGGACAAAGTCCTGGCACGCCTTGAAAGAGCAGGGGTGCAGGGGGAATGTGGTCCCAAATTGAATAAAAAACAGGATCCGCAATACTGGTTGAGCCAGCCTGTTTATCCCAAAGCCAAGCTCTATAACGAGAAGCCGAAGGGCATGACCGTTTATTATGATGAGCTTGTAAAAAGCTGGGCAGCAGCCGCCAAAAAATAGGCCTGCTGCCCAGAATTTCAAGCGTTATGTTTTTGTTTCCGGCAAACAGGCTGTTTTCAGCCGATCGTTCGTCATTTTTCTGGTTTTATTCCAACTGTTTAGAGGGCTAATATGTCTGCATATGTGCTTGCCATTGATCAGGGCACAACCTCAAGTCGTGCCATCATTTTTGATGGAGCGTTTGAAATTATAGCTGTCGCCCAGAAAGAGTTTACCCAGTTCTTCCCGCAATCAGGATGGGTAGAGCATGATTGTGAAGAGATTTGGGAATCTACCCTTTTCACCTGTCGGCAGGCGATGGATAAGGCCGGTATTGGTGCAAAGAATATTGCTGCAATTGGGATTACCAACCAGCGGGAAACAACCATTCTCTGGGATCGACAAACAGGCAAGCCCATCCATCGGGCAATTGTGTGGCAGGACAGGAGAACTGCAGATTTTTGCACAATCCTTAAAACCAGTGGTCATGATGAAATGGTGACCAGCAAGACAGGGTTACTTATCGATCCCTATTTTTCAGGCACCAAAATTCATTGGATGCTTAACCATGTGGAAGGGGCACGGGAAATGGCAAAGGCCGGCAGACTGGCCTTTGGTACTGTTGACAGTTTTTTATTATGGCGTCTTACAGAGGGCAGGGTCCATGCCACAGATGCAACCAATGCGGCCCGGACCATGCTGTACAATATCCATGAAAACCGTTGGGATGAAGAGTTGCTTGATCTTCTCCAGGTTCCGGCGTCTATGCTACCGACGGTTCATGATTGTTCCGCCGACTTTGGCTTTACCGAACCAGGTCTACTGGGTGGGGCAATTCCTGTGTGTGGTATTGCTGGAGATCAGCAGGCTGCCCTGGTCGGGCAGGCTTGTTTTGAGCCGGGGATGTTGAAATCGACCTATGGTACTGGCTGTTTTGCCGTGCTCAATACGGGTACAGAGCCCGTTCGTTCATCGAGTAAACTGCTAACCACCGTAGGGTATCGGCTGAATGGTAAAACCACTTATGCTTTAGAAGGATCCATTTTTGTTGCCGGTGCTGCTGTTCAGTGGATGCGCGATGCAATGGGACTAATTGAAAAGGCCTCTGCCACCGGTGCACTGGCCAGGAGTGCTGACCCAAATCAGGATGTATATCTGGTGCCTGCCTTTACCGGTATGGGAGCACCTTACTGGGATGCTGATGCCCGGGGTGCAATTTTTGGTATTACAAGGGGAACCGGACCGGCTGAGCTTTCCCGGGCCGCGTTGGAGTCTGTCTGTTACCAAACACGTGATTTACTGGATGCCATGCAAAATGACTGGCAGCAGGAAAAAAGTCCGATTCTGAGGGTTGACGGTGGGATGGTTGCTTCAAATTTCACCATGCAGTCACTGGCTGATATTCTTAATGCCCCGGTTGATCGTCCTGTCGTTCTCGAAACCACAGCACTTGGAGCAGCGTATCTTGCAGGATTACAAAAAGAAATTTATCCGGCCCCAGAGCAGTTTGCGAAAACCTGGAAACTTGATCGCCGATTTATACCACAGATGAGTAAAGAAATGAGAGATCGAAAGTATGCGGGATGGAAGGATGCGGTGCAAAGGACATTGACAACCTGATACTCTGATACTGGTAGGACGACTCCTCTACTGCTTGTAGAGGAGTCGTCCTATAAAACTCTCAGCACATTTTGTCCTGAGACCAATCGTTGTGCTCAAATTCCGAGTGATCGGCTTTAGGTGGCTTGATTTCTGCCATCCGCTGCCGCAACCATACCTGAACTTTGCTTATCTCTGCAGCAAACTCAGCAAGTGCCTTGCCACGATGGCTGACCCCGCTTTTGTCCTCCATCGAGACTTCAGCAAAGGTCTTGTTGAACGGTTTATAGAAAAAAACAGGATCATAACCAAACCCAGCCTCTCCTCGCCTTTCGGTGAGGATTTCCCCGTCGCACCTGCCTTCCCAGGTCAGAGCTGGTCCCTGTGGGGTTGCCAAAGAGAGCACGCACATGAAATAGGCGGAGCGATCTTCCTTGCCTTCCATTTCCTGGAGTAGTTTTTCACAGTTGTCCCAATCTGAGACTTTTTCTCCAGCGTACCGGGCAGAATACACGCCTGGTCGACCGTCCAGAGCATTGACGGCAATCCCAGAATCATCAGCAAGACATGGGAGGCCGAGCATTTTTGCATAGTGCAGTGCTTTTTTGTAGGCATTGTCATCAAAAGTTTCGCCGTCTTCCACAGCTTCAGGCATTGGGCCGAAATCTTTGATGGTTTTTACCGTAATAGGCGTATCTTTTAAGAGTGCTTGAATTTCCTTTAATTTGTTTTTATTGCCCGTTGCTAATACAATAATATTGTCCATGAGTATACTCCTATGAAGCTGTTGTTCTTGTAGTTAGTGCCAATTTATGAACGGTATTTATGCCAGATAGCGGCGTTATGTTTAAAATTTTATCCCCGGAGGTAAGCGAAGACTTCGATATCAAATATATGAGCCTGTTGATTTACTGTCTTTTCGCCCAATCTCTTCGTTATGCTGAAAAAATAATCCTCGGAATATCAACTATATGCCTGTGTTTATTTTTTAAGCATGCCTTGACCTTGAACGAAAATCCTAGTAAATCAACAGACTCATATATACCTGTGGTAAAATTTTAAAAATGCCTCGGAGCCTGGAGCTTACCTGCTCTCAAACCAAAATCCTCATTTTGGGACAGACACTAGTTATAAAAATAGAAAGTTTGGATAATTAATCTGTTTGTTGAGTCTGTGCAGCTGCTAAACGCATCTTTTTCTTTAATTTTTTGTCATACCGTTCCTGCTCACTGTAAATACAGCCACAATAAGGCTGCCGATAGAGGTCCATGGCTATGGATGTGTCAATCCCCTCCTGCCAACCAACGCGGAAATCCTGGTAATAAAAATCAACACCGTGCAGTTGGGCGAACTCTTCGCATTTTTTTACAAGCAGCTCGTGATTTTGATATTTTGAGTAGAGCAGGGTGGTGGTAAAGGCATCTGCACCTGTCTCTGCCGCTCTTTTGGCAGTTCTTTCAAGACGCATGTCGTAGCAGAGTGAACATCTGCCAGCCTCATGAAAGACCACCTTCTGAAGAAATTCGGTTAATCCGTAGTTCGTATCAATCTCTACCTCAAATCCTGACTGTTCGGAATATTGTCGTAGTGCAGCCGTACGTCGTTTGAATTCCCGATAAGGGTGAATGTTAGGATTATAAAAATACCCAGATACACGATGTCCGCTGCCTGTCAGTTGCTCAAACGGGTATATGGAACAGGGGCCACAACAGGTGTGGAGAAGTATATCCATTATTTGACCTTGAAATGTTTGGGATTAATACCGTAATTATGGATTTTGTAGTTTATGATCCGTAAACTGGTGTCCAGATTTTTGGCTGCTTTTGTCTGATTGCCGTTATTTTTCTTCAGCGCATCAACAATAAGCTCTCTTTCAAAATTTTCAACAGCAGTGGCCAGGGAAAGAGGTTTATCC
>JAUVLX010000282.1 GCA_030600525.1 Desulfobulbus sp.
TTTGACAGGTATGGGCAACAAAGATGGCCGAAGCGCGACGCGTATCACCGTTGGCGGCAAATCGATCGGCAAAGTCCACCTTAACTCGGAAACGGCGTGCAAACTCGAGATCGCCCTCCTGCAACTCGTAATACAGTTCGCGCGAGCCGATCAGAACAATCTTTACGGTGGCATCCACCGCTTCGGGTACGAGCGACACCGCCGCAATCGGGGCAAAGGTCGTGCCTGGCTCTTCAATCTGGAGGCGTCCGCTGCGAAAAAAACGCCGCAGTTTTTCCCACACCAGAGGGTCAGTCAGCAGGTCACGCAGATGCAGCATCAGAAAGCCACCGTGGGCCTTATGCAGGCTGCCTGCGTGGATGCGGGAAAAGCCCGTTACCAGCACGTCGCTCTCGGTTTGGTATTCGATGCTGCCGAACAGTGAACTGAACAAGGGATTGTCTTCAACAATCACAGGTGCTCCCTCCAAACCGTGATTGTCCACCACCAGATTAACCTGATAGTGGGACAGCACATTGTTTAACGCCTCTTTGCGCAACTCATCGTCGCTTTCAGACGCCTTGAATAATTCCAGGTTGTCGAGCAGGTCGTCCACCACCTGATCCAGATAGACGCCGAGTTTGGAGGAATTATTGATTTTCAGGGCAGTACGATTTTTTTGCAGCTCACGATCCAGCAGCGGCTTGACCACCTGACGACCTAAGGCCGTAAGGGCCTCGTTCTTCGCCCGTTCCAGGGGACGGGTTTTCTCGAAATAACGATTGATTTCGGCGAGCAGTTCCAGCTCCGCCTGTGCAATGGCGGCACGTCGTCCTTTGGGCAAGGCAAGCATTTCATTCTCGGTCATGGCGTGACCCTTCTTGCCGTGCAGGGTGAAGAGTATCTGGTTGGCTTCCCGGTGCATCCTGAAATGGCGAGCTTCGCCAAAGGTTTCAAGTTCAGCAAAGGCCTTGGATTCTTCCTCATTGTAGGATTTTTTTATCCGCTCGCTTTCCACCTTAAAATCCGGCCCATCAAGCTGGAGCGGTATTTCCGTCAACAGATCCTTCATCATGCGCGCCATGTATTGGCGGAGCAAACGACCTTGGCCGGCGGGCAGGCGCACTGCGCAGGGATGTTTCGGTGTGTCGAAGTTGTGCAAATAGCACAAGTCCGGCGGAGTCGGCCGTTTTGAGGCTGCTTCCTGCATAGCCTGTTTAAGCAGCGAAGAACGGCCACTGCCGACCTCACCCAGCACGAACAGGTTATAATCGGTCTGTTCCATTTCGAGCCCGAAGCGCGTGGCTATTTCCGCACGCTCCTGGCCAATCCAGGGCAGCGTATAATCCAGCAATTCTGAGGTGTCCGCGAACCCCAGCGTGTCGGGATTGACAGTGAGTCGAAGTTCGGCAACGGTCAGGTTAGAGATCGGCATAGGCGGTGAGATGATATGATGATTTTAAAAAACGCTTTCAGGCGAAGAGGAAGGGGGAAAAGATCAAAGTGAACCGAAAAAATCAGGGTCCATCAGGAATCTGCAGTCGCCTTGGCGACAGTTTTGCTCACCACAATCCCCGCCGCTATAGAGCATCGGCGGCAAACTACTTTAATAAAGTTTAAAAAACAGTAAGTTAGAAGTCAATGACTTTTCGAGGTGCCGCCTGGAGGCGTTGTGCCGCGATTATGCGCTGAGATTAAATGGGCTCGGATCACGATAACTAATTGATATAATCGCTTAATAGTCACCCCCTACAATCTATAACTAGTTGATACGACTAGGTTGCATTCTCAATTGATAGGCTGAAAAAACGACTATGGTTACCTTGGTCCGACCCGGTTGTCCGGCAAACAGCAAAAAAAATGATCAAGAATAGAAAATATAGTGGATAACGTGATGGACCTATTGGCGAAAAGAAGACAGTGGTCAGTCTCAAGGCGTGGACGTTTTAAAATTTTTTAGATCTCAACCATGGCAAACTTCAAAGTGCATCTTTCTGTGGCTTCGGTTACATCGGGTTTAGGCGCGGTCGCTCTTCTAACGGCAGCGTTGGCGCGTCCCTCCGACGTTTTCCTTTACCTTGCCGGCGGTATCATCGGCGGCATTCTGCCCGATGTGGATGCTGACAATTCCAAGCCGCTTCAACTGGCTTTTACCGTATTTGCGATTCTTTTCTCTTTTTTGATCATGTTCAGCCAGAGCACGCATTATGCTGTTCTGGAATTGGCCCTTGTCTGGTTGCTGAGTTTCTTTTTTGTTCGATGGGGGCTCTTTACCCTCTTTACACGCTTGACTGTGCATCGTGGCATGTTTCACGCCATCCCATCGGCTCTGCTCGCCTGTTTTATCTGCACTGTCTTGTGTTATCGACTGCTTGGGCTCAATGCGACTCTCTCCTGGATGACTGGACTCTTTGTTCTGCAGGGTTACCTGCTTCATCTGACGTTGGACGAACTCTACAGCCTAAACCTTTTTGGTTTGACAACGCGCCGTTCTCTGGGCAGTGCCCTGAAGTTATATGGTACGCCGGGTGCGACGATTTTGGTTTACCTGCTGCTGGTAGCTTTTTTTTATATAACGCCTGAATTCAACAGAATGGAGGCGTTTTTTGATGCTGACAGTTTAAAAACAATGGGAGAGCGTTTTTACCCGGATGGCGGTTTGTTTTCAGAGTTCTGGTCAATCAATAAAGTGCCTCTAAGATTGAGTTCGCTGGATAATGTTCTTTCTCTTGAAAATCTTGACCTTTTTAAAAAAAGTTTAGGGGACATCCATGATAAGTAATGTCAATAGTTAATAGGAAAACGGAGATTTCCTCCCATAATGGCACCTCCGCACCAACGGGAAAAAAACTGACCAAGAGGCCCTCCCCTTTGGGTACTTTCATTTGAGGCGACGTTCCTTTAAGGAAGCGCCAGGAGCACTGCACAATCCACCACTAAGGAGCTGTCCGTAAATAAGTTGGACAATATCGCGCTCGTATTTAGGTTAGCTTTGGGTGATCTAATTGAACAAAGCCGCAGGCGTAGTTGTGCTACGTTGAGGACTTTGTGATTGAAGATCAGCCAAAGATGACCTGAAGATGCGATGCGAGATGTTCAAATTATTTCTGGACAACTCCTAAGTCCATTAAAAATATTGGAGTAACTAGCAACACGCTTGGCCGAGGGAAGAAAAAATACGCAAAAGGGAGCAGATTGTACAGCCGACAAAGGTGAACCTTCTGCTCTACAACGTTTTAGTCATGTCCTCCGACTCTCAGAAGGACGGCCGTGAATGATCGGTAAACCAGCCTACGTTAGCAGGTAACTGACTAGTTCCAGTTCTTCATCAGTCAGTACAAAATCAAAAATATTCAAGTCTTGCTGCATATGCTGGACAGAACAGGTACCGGTAAGCGGCACAACATTGAGTTGATTGAGGTAGCGGAAAAAAAGCTGGGCTTCTGTTTTACCATATTTCCCAGCCATGGTCTGAACCTTAGAATTTGCAAGGATATGAGGATTAGCTGTTAGAACCCAAAATCCCTGGTAAACAATCCCCTGCTCCAGACACCAGCGACGAAGGCCAACATCGAATCCTGTTTCACGGTAAAACCGATTTTGAATAATAGTAGGCTTCACTTCTGCATCATCATACAATGCTTTGAGCAAGCCAAGGTCATGACAGTTGCAGATACCAAGCTGACGAGCACCACCGGATTGCTGTATTGCCTCCATCGCTCTCCAGCCACTCACCAGTGCAGAATATAGCCCAAAAGGAGAGTGTAGAAGCAGAGAGTCGACATACTCTGTTTGAAGGTTCTTTAACGAAACAGTAAAAGATTGCGCCACCTGCTGCTCCAGTGGAACATTTTTATCGTAAGGAATATTTTGCGGATCGTGGCCGGCCAGGGGCGTAAATTTAGTCTGCAAAAACAATGTTTCACGTTCAATCCCTTTTTCCTGGAGCCTTTTCAAAGCAACGCCAACAAGCTGTTCGTTATAGTGCTTTGGCTGACAAGCGGTATCAATTCCCCCGAACCCTGAATTGACAGCCTGCTCCACCAGGTCTGCGGTCTGTTCTTTTTTCCAGGCTGTACCGTAAATAATCGGCGGCATCATCACTCCGGAAGCGGTGCTTCCCCCTTGCTCAACTGCCATTACGCCCCTCCTGTAATCTATAAAAAAGTAGCTTTCTCCTCTTACTTCCGGGAAGACTGCCCTGCCAATACAGAATACGTCACGCCCTGCAACAGCGCTCCAATCAAAATGTAAAATGAAAGCACACACGTAAAAAGCAGGCCAAAATAATCAACCATGAGAGGAAGCAATGGCAGTTTTATGGCTCTACTATAAAAAAAGGTCACAATCAGCCGATCACGCATCCCATGACGGCGGAGTTCTTCTATCATGGGATACCAGGCATACATAGGCCCGTGGCTTATTACGCCTGCCAGCAAGGCCAGGCACCATCCTTTGTACCCACTCTCTTCACCGAGATGTTTCACAATTTGCCGAGGACGCAATGCAGCATTCAATGCGGCAGTACTCACAATAACAACAATAAGAATCGGTACAATTTTCACAAGTGCATGCATCCCATTGCCAAGTGCGACTCTTGCAGAAGAAAAGTCCCAAACAAACAAGATGACGTATAGGCTGACAACGGCAAGAAAAAAATATTTCCCGCGAAAAGAAAAAGGCTGCTGTTTCTTTTTCATATCAGCACCTCCATAGTTAAGACGGTGGCCAAAGCAATGAGGACAGTACCTGAAAAAGCCAGCACATTACGATAAATGGTAAAACGTAGTCCAAGTATCTCAGCCTCAGCTGGTAAATGAACAAAGCCAAGGGTGACCCAGGAGAGAATAAAGGCAGCTACCGCATACAGCGAGATTCCTTTTCCCAGCAACTCTCCGCCAATGATGTAGCTCATCATGGCATTCCCGGAAGCAGCGGAACCTGCAAGGGTACCAATCAAGGTGTCGTGCATTGGGTTGCCGGAAAAAAAAGCTGTCAGCATTTCCGGAGTAACA
>JAUVLX010000209.1 GCA_030600525.1 Desulfobulbus sp.
CTGGTTGTCTGGTCCATCTGCATTGTGCAGGGTACCATCATTAAGGACGATGGTGACAACCATTTTATTGACTTCTGCCTTCATTCTGCCGTTTTTTGCAACCGTTATTATCGGTTGGTCACGGTTTCTCATATCGGAAACATAGACACCGTGCCAGTTATCCTGCTCATCAATTTCATCAACGTAGACAACCAGGTCTCCCAAAGCTTCGGTAAATTTTTTTTCCTTGAGTCCTTTATCGACCTTTTCCTTGGCAAGCTGAAACATGAGCAATTTAATGCGCTGTTCGCCTGCAGGAATAAGACGAATAGAGAAAAATCCGGTAAGGATGGCAATGGACGCGGCAACCATAATGACAGGAGGCAGCATTTTGCGCAGGCTGACCCCGCAGGCTTTAAGGGCAAGAATTTCCCTGTCATTAGTCAGGCGAGTAAAACCTATAATTACCCCTGTCATGCTGGCCATGGGGATGACATAGAGCAGCATATGGGGGAATATATAACTAAAGAGACGGATGAAATCAGCAAACCCTATACGCAGTTCAAGGACAACTTCGAGTAGGGGAATCAGTCTTACCAGGAAGAAAACCGAGTAGAGAATGATAAAACTTGCAAAAAAAGGCGCAAGGAGTTCGGCAGCTATGTAGCTGTATAAAAGAAATGGCAGGCGCAATTATTTCACTTTTGAAACAGGAAGTCAGCTGTGTGAGGTTAGTACTGAAAAAATCAAGACGGGTCAGGACCGACAAATGCATCAATGTTGACATCTATCCAGTGCTGGTCCCACCATTCAACAGGGGTTACAAAAATACCATGAACCAGAATGGAAAAATGGAGGTGATCGCCTCCTGCCATACCTGTTGTCCCTGTGTTGCCGATATGTTCATCAATGTCTACCATAGCACCTTTTTGAGTGTCGATACGGCTTAAATGTGAGTAAAGGCTGAAGATGCCCTGGCCGTGGTCAATCATTATCATGTTGCCATATATACCCATGTAATCGGCGAAGACAATTGTGCCACTGTTTGCTGCGCGTACATCTGCCCGCGCAGTGGACGCGAGATCAATGCCAAGGTGCGTTTGGTAGTCTACTGGTTTGCCTTTGTAATAATAGGTTCTTTGATCGGCAAAGCCAGCTTTTTTGGCTCCAGGCATTCGCAAAAAACGACCTTTCCATAATCGGTTACTACTGGGATTTGTACAAATCTTTTTGATGCTTTCTGCATTTTGCTTACGGACTTCATTGTTGACATACAGATACTTATCAATCATCTGTCCATTAACCTCAGGATACTGTTCTTCGAATTCCGGGGTCTTGTTTTTTAAAAAACCATCGCTCACATTAAGTTTATCTTTCTTTTCCTTAGTTGGTTTAAAGGTAAAGGAAAAAAGAGATTTTCCCTCGTTACCTGCTTCATCAACAGCGATAACTTTTGTGAGCCTTGGCTCCTTACTGTTCCAGGGCAGGGCAATATAGGCTATGAATTGTTTATCGCTTTTACCAATTGGAAATCCTTGAAAAAATAGGTCATCGATTTGAATTCCATGGCGTTTGGAGGTTTCGGAAAGTTGATAGGTAACTATGCCGCTGCCTCCAGGTTTTATGTATTTCTGGGCATGGGTGACAGTGACCTTAGGTGGTTTAGTGTCAATGGTAACCGGTATGGTCTGCACTGTCTCGTTGCCATGCATCATATGGTTGAGCGAGAAGTCTCGGACACGGATAATCAGAGATGCCTGACCATCAGCAAGTTGCGCCTTTTTTGCATCAATGGCGAGTGTCTCTTGCACCGTTTTTGGGCCGGCATCCTTAAACCATGCATTGCGGTTAAAAGAGCGGTTGAAAAGTTGACTGGTTTTTCCGTCTTGTTCCAACATAACTTCAACTGAACGGATACCGCTTTTTTGGTCTTCCGCCGTGAGTGGGAAATCCACATTTGTGCCAAGATAGTGTATCTGTTTTTCCAGGGTGAGAGTGGGTTTTTCGGTTTCAAATAAAATAAACCCTGAGACAGCAGCCGCAACTCCAACCCCGATGAAAAGGGTAATGAGGAATTTACGAAAGAAACCGCCTTTGCTGGGACGTGAGGAGTGACGCCTTCGATTTTTTATTGCCATTGTAATTATTGTTTGATTTGTCGTTAAGTATCTATTGGAAGTATTAACAAAAAACGTAATACTTTGTCTGATCGCTTGACGTTGAGTATGGCCTGCGAATCATGACCTTTGGACGGGACAATCTTTCCAGGTTATTTCATATCTTTTTATATGCATATCAGGAACTGAGGTAATGGTAAACCGTTTTCCTGTGGCCTGTTCCAGTTGATCAACATGGACAGCCTCCTCGTTTCGCAGCATATCGGCCACATCAGGATGTACTTTTAGAGCTGCTGTAGCGCACTCGATTTTGCGGGCATCTTTTGTTAATTTTCTGAAAATTTCATAACATATGGTACGGCTAGATTTTATAAACCCATCACCACCGCAATAACAACAGGGCTCACACATGGTCTGGGTCAGGTTTTCGGAAAGCCGCTTTCTTGTCATTTGGACCAGGCCAAATTCCGAAAGTTTCAGGATATTAACCTTGCTTTTATCATTCTGCATTGCTTTTTTGAAGGAGGTATACAGGTCTTCCCTTTCCTGTTCGTCATCCATGTCGATGAAATCAATAATAATAATTCCACCGATATTTCGTAGGCGCAACTGATAAGCAATTTCTTTGACTGCCTCCATATTAGTTTTAAATATGGTTTCCGCAAGATCATTTTTCCCTACGTATCGACCGGTGTTGACATCAACAACCGTCAGTGCCTCGGTAGGTTCTATAATTATGTAGCCTCCAGATCTCAGCCATACCTTTTTGTCCAGCGCAGAGTTGATGTCCACCTCTATCCCATAGGATTCAAAAAGTGGCATCCCTCCATCATAGTACATGATTTTTCGCTGCAGATGTGGGGCAAAGGTCTTGGCATACGTCAACAGTTGATTATATACCTCACGATTATCGACAACGAGTTCGTTGATTTTTTCAGTGAAAAAATCGCGCACAGTGCGAAGAATGATATCTAGATCCTTGTATATAAGACTTGGGACCTTAGGCTTAGTTGATTTGGAAAGGATGTCGTCCCAAAGAAGCAGCAAAAATTCCATGTCTGCTTCCAATTCATCGTTACTGATATTTTCAGCAACAGTCCTAATGATGAAACCCGCTCCTGAGGGACGGAGTGTTTCTATCTTTTCCCTGAGTTGATCACGAACACTTTCGTCCTCGATTTTTCTGGATATACCGATATGGTCGGTGAGAGGCATGTATACCAGGTTGCGACAGGGGATGGTAATGTTACAGGTAAGACGGGCTCCTTTGGTACCAATAGGTTCTTTGGCAATTTGAACCAGTACTGACTGGTTTTCTTTGAGGAGCTCGTTTATTGGACGGCTGGTATTTTTTTTCCCGTTTCCAATCCCGTTTGTCCCTTGCGGTGTTTTTTGATTGAGTCCGCCTTGAGCTGGAACGATGATGTCATCGACATATAAAAATCCTGTCCTTGCAAGGCCGATATCTACAAAGGCAGCTTCAATACCGGGCAAGACGCGGACAACACGTCCAAGATAGATATTGCCGATAAGCCCTTCTTCAGAAAAACGTTCAGTGTGAAATTCTAGGAGGGTGCCGTTTTCAACTAAAGCTATACGATTTTCATACGGTGTTGCATTGATGAGTATGTCTGTGTACATATATATGTGGTCTAGTCCGGAGCAAATGAATACCATTAAGGCAGATGTCACTTTTCAGTTAACGAAACAGTATACTACACCCCCGATAAATCTGCCAAAAATAAATATTAAATCGAAAGCTTCTCCTCGTGATTTCCGTTATTATTCCCACATTTAATCGAGCTGGTTTTCTGTCACGATCGATCTTGTCGGTGGTGCAGCAAACTCTATCTCCCGCTGAGTTGATTATAGTTGATGACGGGTCAACTGATAATACTGAGCAGGTGGTACACGATATTTCTAGTAACAGCCCTGTTTCAATAGTGTACCAGTATCAACAAAACAGTGGTGCTGCCGCAGCCAGGAATACAGGAATCAGGTCGAGCAGGCATGAGCATATAGCCTTCCTGGATTCCGATGACTGGTGGCTTCCAGGTAAACTGGAACAGCAATATCAGGCCATGGAATGCCAACCACACTACTTAATATCCCATACACGGGAAATATGGTATCGGAACGGCAAGAGAGTTAATCAGAAAAAGAAACATGATCCTCCCCATGGAGATATTTTTGAGGCAAGTTTGCGTATGTGCATGGTTGGCATGTCGACTGTGATGGCCAAGAGAACGTGTTTTAGTACGGTTGGTTTTTTTGATGAACAATTGCCCTGTTGCGAAGATTATGATCTTTGGCTCAGGATGAGTTGTCAAATTCCTTTTCTGCGGATTGACGCGCCACTTCTTTGTAAAGATGGAGGTCGTAACGATCAGCTTTCGTTTATTCATAGGATGGGGATGGATACTTTTAGAATACAGTCCTTGTGTAACCTGTTAGAAAGTAGCCGTCTCAGCGTGGAGCAGCGGTTACACGCTATTACAGAACTGCAGCGAAAGTGTACTATCTACGGGAACGGATGTGTAAAACACGGGCGCCAGCAGGAGGGCCAGCGTTATTTAGAACTTCCAGAAAAATATTTGTTAAATGGAGCGCAGTAAGAGTGAAAAAAGTTTCTTCCTATGGGGATCCAGCACGTTATGTGACTCACCTTCATGTTGCTGAAGAGTGTATAGACAACCCGTATGCCCAGGAAATAATAGAGAAGGCAAATCTTCCGGTTACCATCCTTAAAGATGGAAGCCTGCCTGATATACCAGGAACATTTCCAGATAACCTTACCCTGGGAAAGCACCATCTGCTCCTGTGTAAAAATAGGGGCGTGTTTTTCAAACCTTGTCCGGGTACCAGGGAGTATACCTGTTGTGGGTACCAGGTTCTCAATATAGGTATGAACTGTCCTATGGATTGCGTGTACTGTATTTTACAGGCCTATTTGAACAATCCGTGGCTTAGCTTTTGTGTGAATATTGAAGACATGTTTGCCGAACTGGATAAGGTACTACTTAACCAGCCGGAACAGTTCTACCGGATAGGGACAGGTGAGTTTACAGATAGCCTTGCCATTGACTCGTTGACGGGATTAAGTCCTCGCTTAATCAAGTACATGAGTGACAAAAGCAATGCCGTGCTAGAATTAAAGACCAAGTGCAATATCATTGAGCAACTTGAACACGTTCCACACAACGGACGCACTGTAGTTGCCTGGTCGCTTAATAGCCCGGTTATAATGGCTAAAGAGGAGTTACGTACTGCAACTTTGGATGAGCGCCTTGAGGCTGCAGCCAAAGTCGCAGAATGGGGGTATCATCTTGCCTTTCATTTTGACCCTATCATTTATCACGATAACTGGCAGCAGGGGTACCGAGAGACCATAAGACGGTTATTCCAGGCTATACCAGCTGATAAAGTCGCATGGATAAGCATGGGGGCACTACGTTACCTGCCGTCACTAAAGAACATTGCCACAGAACGATTTCCTAGTTCGAGCTTTTTTTATGAAGAATTTATCAATGGGCTCGATAATAAGTACCGCTACTTCAGGCCGCAAAGGGTCTCCATGTATCAGTTTATCCTGGGTGAATTACAAAAATATGCTGCAGGACGGACCTGTATTTATTTTTGCATGGAAAGCAGCGAAATATGGCAGGAGGTATTTGGTTATACTCCGGAAGAGCATGGAGGGTTGCCAATGATGCTGGATCGATCGGTCAGTGTCTCCAGTAAATGATATTTTGTAATTTTTAAAAATCAAAAGTATAAGAAAAATCGTAAACTGAATTTTAAACAATAGGTGAATAATGATTAATAAAGTAATTCTTATCGGTAATCTTGGTGCTGATCCTGAAATACGGTATACCCAGAGTGGTGCGCCGGTTGCCTCTTTTAATGTGGCAACAACTGAGAGATGGAAAGGCAAAGATGGGCAAATGCAGGAACAAACAGAATGGCACAAGATAGTTGCCTGGCAACGCCTTGCAGAGATTTGTGGAGAATACCTGTCAAAAGGGGCCAGAGTCTACATAGAAGGAAAGCTGCAGACACGGAAATGGCAGGACCAGAGCGGTAATGACAAATACACCACTGAGATTGTGGCAAGGGAAATGAAAATGCTGACCCCTCGAGGTGCTGGTGCAGCTGGTGGTGATGGCGGTGGAGGTGGAGGCAGTTTTGGTGATTTTCCACAGGAACCACCTCCAATGGCTGACGATGTACCTTTTTAGTTCTTTGCCTTAGGAGT
>JAUVLX010000344.1 GCA_030600525.1 Desulfobulbus sp.
GCTTGGGTGATGGGCCTTACCACACCATGGTTCACTGTTTTTGGACATGCTATCTCTGGTCGAGACATCATCTTGGTTGGTGGTGGCCTGTTTCTTCTCTTTAAAGCTACCCATGAAATCCACAGCAGCCTTGAGGGAGGAACTGAACATAGCTATGTCTCAGCAAACGTCACCCTTGGCAGCATGCTGGTACAGATAGCCCTACTCGATATCGTTTTTTCCCTGGACTCTGTAATCACTGCAGTGGGGCTGGCAGATCATGTTTCAATCATGGCGATTGCCATCGTGGTTGCGGTGGGCGTCATGCTGCTTTCCGCCAAAAGCATCGGCACCTTTGTTGATGCCCATCCTACTATAAAGATTCTGGCCCTTTCCTTTCTCCTTTTGGTCGGCGTTACCCTTATCGTGGAAGGTTTTGATGTCCATGTGCCTAAAGGGTACATCTACTTTGCCATGGCCTTTTCTGTGGGAGTGGAAATGCTCAATATGCGAATGCGCAAAAAACGAATTGCTCCAGTTAAACTGCACAAGCAGGCAATAGAGTAGAGTCTGCATGGAAAACAAATAAAATCATACCAGTCGAAATTGACCATTTTCACCTGATCAATTATAATGACGTCGTAATAACTTCGATCTACTGCGTCGTGGCTTTTTTATGGCACTTGACATACCCAATGTATGCCTTCACACCATAAAAAACACTTCTCCCGGAGTCTTGCTTCGCGTTTACGGGTATACCTATGTTTTAACTTAGCCACCTTTTAGCAAGTGATGGACTTTTTAGGAGTCCTTCAATTATGATAGTCGCCACTACTACCAAGACAAAAAGCAGAATCTCTTGCCGGTTGCTTACCGGCAGGCTAGCTTTTACCTGCTTTCTGCTTATTGCAAGTCTTTTACTTGCCGGATGGAAAATTCAGAATACAATAATGGAGAAAACTGTGCCTGACACAACCGAGATAGCAGCCCTGATGGATACCCCGCAAGTATTACAAGTACTTTTCCATCCACGCTCAACCCCGCAGAACACTCCCCCAAAAGATGCGTTTGATATGGACGCAACCGTTGGTGATGGCATCCGAATCGGCTGCCGTATGTTCACCGCTGCCAAAGATGCCCCTATCATTATTTTTTACCATGGTAACGGCGAAGTCGTTCCAGACTATGACGATATAGGTCCAATGTACCAGCAACAGGCCATCAACTTTGCCATTGCCGATTACCGAGGATACGGTTGGAGCGACGGTAGCCCTCTGCTCAGTACCTTTCTTGAAGACAGTAACCAGGTTTTTGATCAAATTCGCGCCTGGTTTACAGAACACGGCTATACCGGTGATGTATTTGTCATGGGCCGATCAATGGGCAGTGCCTGTGCCATTGATATTGCAGTCAACCGAACCGATAACCTTACTGGCCTGATAATAGATTCCGGCTTTGCCCTTACTCTTCCGCTGGCAAAGGTAATGGGCCTGGATCTTGAAGTATTCGGTATCCATGAAGGCCAGACCTTTGACAATGCCGACAAAATTGAAAAATTTAAGAAGCCCACCTTCATGCTCCACGGCCAGATCGACCAATTGATCCCGTTATGGCAGGCTGAAAAGCTGCATTCAATGTGCGGTGCCAAAACAAAAGAGCTGCAGGTTATTCCTGGTTCAGATCATAATTCTCTGATCGCCATCGGCGGTGTGCTCTACTTCCAGGCAATTAAAAATTTCATCGATAAAGTCACAGATGCAGTGCCTGATTGGCGGGAAAAAAGGAAAGCTTTCAAAGCGATGCAGGCAGCAAAACAAAATGACTAAAAAAAGAAAAGGCTACCTCTCGTGGGACGAATATTTCATGGCGGTAGCCCTGTTATCAGGACTACGCTCCAAGGACCCCAGCACTCAGGTTGGGGCCTGCGTAGCCAATCCGCAAAATAAAATTGTCGGTGTAGGGTATAACGGATTCCCCTGGGGTTGCTCAGACGACGAGCTGCCTTGGGCCAGGGAGGGTGATTTTCTTGACACCAAATACCCTTATGTCTGCCATGCTGAACTCAATGCAGTTCTCAACTCCACCACCTTTGACCTGCGAGACTGTCGTATTTATGTTGCCCTGTTCCCTTGTAACGAATGTACAAAAGTTATTATTCAGGCTGGTATTCGGGAAATCATTTATATGTCGGATAAGTACAAAGAGAGTGACTCGGTCAAGGCATCTAAAATAATGCTGGAAAAAGCCAACACTCATTACCGGCGTTTTATACCGGAACGAAATTCCATTCTCCTCAACTTTCAGGGCGAAGAGTAGGCTACCTGCAACGCGTTACCAGCTAATGTCTCGTCAACGCTGCTCTGACGTATCTTGCTTGTTTTTTCTCGCACCTGAATTTCTTTAACTGGTTGTTCATGGTGGGCTATGTACCACCAGTTAAAGAAATTCAGGATCAAAAAAATCCAGCGCAATATTTCGACATTTCATCGTTGACGCGACACTAACGACATAATCTTTTTTCCTCATCCTACTTTTTTCAGACGGCACATTATGACAAACACGGAACATTATGAAACGTCAATCTCCACCCCGTTTATAGAACTATACAAACTACTCAAACGAGAAAATCTTACAGCAAGCGGCGGTGAGGCAAAATTTGTAATCAGTGAAGGAATGGTTCAGGTAAACGGGAAAACAGAAACCAGAAAAAGAAACAAAATTGTGCCTGGTTACACAGTCACCTTCAATGGGGTTACGTTGGAAGTAACAGAAGGCCCCCCCTCTGCCTGACCCGTATTTTCCATGAACATTGTGTCAACTTGTTCAATTGTTACAATTTCTTTATGTTAAACAAAATCACATAGAGTTACAAAATTTCACAATATTCACCAAAGGTCAGTCCATCCGACGTCATTTTCTTCAGTATTTTGGCTATAAAAGGTAAGCGTAGACTCCGATAGTCTACTATAATTCATAGCCAAAAACTTTGAACCTGACGCCGCCTGAACTGATGGAAAAATCGGGCTAACGCTCCGACAGGAGGTAAGGCAAAAGGTGAAAAGGTATACAGCCTACGCAGTGAGTTTGCGTTGGGCCTCCAGGTAGCGATCCTCGGTTTTCTTCAGGATTTCATCCGGTAGCTTAGGCGCAGGCGGTTGTTTATCCCAATCGAGTGTGGAGAGGTAATCCCGTAAAAATTGTTTGTCAAAGCTTGGCTGTCCCTTGCCTTGCTGATACTCGTCAAGCGGCCAGAAACGTGAGGAATCCGGCGTAAGCACCTCATCAATTAAGGTCAGCTCTTCCCCAACCATACCCAGTTCAAATTTTGTGTCGGCAATAATAATACCCTTGGTTTTGGCATAATCAGCAGCTTTTTCGTAGAGTTTGGTACTAATAGCAGCCATCTTACCAGCAATATCTTTGCCGACAACCTCCTCCATTTGTTCCAGAGAAATGTTCTCATCATGTAACCCTTGCTCCGCCTTGGTAGAGGGCGTAAACAGCGGCTG
>JAUVLX010000087.1 GCA_030600525.1 Desulfobulbus sp.
AAAAAGGAGGAGGATAAGTATCAAACAGGTCCTGCAAAAATGGAGCACTGTTAAATTTGGAAAGATCATGTTCAAAATAGTACGAACCGCAATAAGAATTAGAGGCATGGACAAAATACTATTTACTATCGTAGGCCGGAAAAGCATTTTTTGTCAAAATTTTAAAAAGTAAAAATTACTCTTTAACCGGATTTTCCCACCTAATTAAGATGAAAACCCTAGTGTCGCGTCAACGATGAAATGTCGTAATATTGCGCTGGATTTTTTTGATCCTGGATTTCTTTAACTGGTTGTTCATAGTGGGCTATGTACCACCAGTTAAAAAAACCAGGTGCGAGAAAAAACAAGCAAGATTCGTCAGAGCAGCGTTGACGACACACTAGATAAAGCCTGACACAAAACAGCAAGACAATCACCTTGTTTTTGCATATGGAAAAAGCATGACCTTCCACCACTAAAAATAACGGCTGCGACATCTCAACAGTTCCCTTTTCATCCTCACTGCTCACATTTAGCTGCCAGTGCTTTCCTGAAATCCGAAACGCTAAAATCTTTGCATTTGCAAAGTCTAAGGCCGCCAAGCAAATATTTCTTTTTGTTTTTTTCCTGTTATATTGTACACAAAGAGTTTGTAGTCACATTCCTTAATGTCAAGGATCCCTTTATATATATGTTCCTCAAGTTGTAAGGAGACAAAAAATCATGGCAATTTTCAAATACCAGGCAAAAGACCTTTTTCAATGGCTTACTGAAAAACAGGATATAGTTGTCCTCGATGTTCGTAACGGTAAAGATTTCAATAGGTTTCAGATTGAAAGCCCTTATTCTTTTGAAATGCTCAATGTCTCCTATTATGATTTCATGGAAATAGAAGAGGAATCTGTCAACCGGGTACCAAAAAATAAAAAAATCAAGATTGTATGTGCCAAGGAAGGATCCGCCAAATATGTCGCTGAAATTTTAGAAAAAAACGGTTTCACAGACGTCGGATACCTTGCAGGTGGTATTAAATCATGGGGCAATCTATTGATCCCTAAAATGATTGAAAAAGAAGACACATACGAACTCTACCAATTTATTCGGCCTGGAAAAGCATCATGCAGCTACGGATTGGTTAGCGGCAAGGAAATCATGTTTTTTGACCCCTCACGAGCTATTGATTTTTACCTAGATTTTGCAAAACAAAAGGAATGTACAGTTGTCAGGACCTTTGAGACCCATCTTCAGGCAGATTATATTTCCGGAAGCCGTGATATAGCAAATACAACCGGCGCTATATTTCATGCCAACGAAAATGACTTTCAAGGATCAAAAAACCCTTATAAGCAGTTGGTGGATGGTGAAAAATTCACCTTTAGCAATGGGGGGGCGCAGGTGAGAGTCTTGTTCACCCCTGGACACACTCCGGGATCAACCTGTTTTATCATTAATGAAAAGTATATTATCTCCGGTGATATGATTTTTATCAATTCTGTTGGACGACCAGACCTTGGCGGTAAAGCTGAAGATTGGGCACACCTACTTTATGATTCCATGCAACTCATTAAACAACTAGATCCAGCTCTTTTTGTTCTTCCCGGTCACTATATTGACTGGTCTGAAGCCAATGATGATCTCTTATTCATTCTGCCGTTGCAACAAACATTGACTCGCAACGAAAACATTTATAATATCAAAGAGTTAGGCGAATTCGTCCAGTTCATTAAAGATAATATGCGCCCCCAACCTGATGAATATGCCACAATCCGCCTGGTCAATGCCAATCTTGAACAGTTTGAAGACGATAAACAAGAGGAACTCGACCTCGGGAAAAATGAGTGTGCAGCTTCTGCTTATGCAAAAACGCAAGCACAGTAACACATACTAATGGTTTTTATTAAAACATTTTTTGAAATCTGATCCTCATTAACCTTGAGTCATTTTTTTTGGATAAACACACATAGAGCCCTTAAACTTGGTTTGATTTACCATCAAAGATCATTACTCTTGTTGCCAGTCAACGTAGCTCCTCTGTTGACAGATCCTTTTGGGCAAGTTCGACGAATCAAAAAATAACATAGAACATGCTAATGCCTTGTCGTTTGATCTTTTTTTTAAGCCTGCTTATTGTGGTAGCACTCCCCCTACCCTCTCGCAGCTCATCCCTGTCCGTTCAAACCAGCGGCAAGGCTCAACACCTCTTTACAACCATCCAAAGCGCGTTGAGTCAAAAACTCAACGCCAAAGGACTTTCCCTTGGCAGTCAGGTGTTCATCCGCATTCTCAAACTGCCAGGCACTCTTGAGTTGTGGATTAAAAAAGGCACAATTTTCAAACTCTTTTTTTCCTACCCCATATGCACCTTTTCCGGATACCCAGGACCCAAAATAAAAGAAGGCGACTGGCAAAGTCCAGAAGGTTTTTACCAGATCCAACTTAATCAACTCAACCCCACATCCAATTACCATCTTGCCTTTGACATTGGCTATCCGAACCTCTACGATATCAATAACAATCGAAATGGGAGCAATATTATGATTCATGGCGGTTGCTCTTCAACAGGTTGCTTTGCCATGGGTGACAAGTGGATGGAGGAAATTTATTTTTCAGTGCAGCAGGCATTACTCAATGGTCAACAAAAAGTGCAGGTGCATATATTTCCGTTTGCACTCACCACGCCAAACCTGCAACGCTTTTCCCATTCACCTTGGATCAACTTCTGGAAATCAATTGCGCCCATGTACAACTTTTTTGAGACAAGAAAACAGGTACCGACAATAAGCGTAATAAATAACAACTACTCTCTCAACTAAGGAGTTGTCCAGAAATAACTTAAACATCTCGCATCGCATTTTCAGGTCATCTTTGGCTGATCTTCAATCACAAAGTCCTCAACGTAGCACAGCTACGCCTGCGGCTTTGTTCAATTAGATCATCCAAATCTAACCTAAAGACGAGCGCGATATTGTCCAACTTATTTACGGACAGCTCCTATGAGATATACCAGAATATTTATCAAGTTTCCTTTCAATCACCAATCTGGCATCTATAACCAATGGATAACGAACGCCGAAAAGCGCAACGCATACATTTTACGTCCACAGCACTGGTTCATTTAAACTCTGGACAAACACTCTCGGCCGCTGTCGAAACCGACAACATCAGCCTTAAAGGAATTTTTCTCATAACCGAAACCAAGATTCCCCTCAAGACCGATTGTTCCGTTGACATTACACTGGAAGGGACGAGCAGCGCCTTGCACTTCACTGTAATTGGTACTGTCTGTCGACACCAACCTGATGGTTTTGCAGTTGCTTTTTCTAAAATGAATCCTGACATTTTTGCTCATATCACTAACCTAATCCACCTGCGGGACCAATCTAAAAAACAACCGCTGAAAAGTGCTATAATTGCGAAAGAATAAATTGTTAGCATTTTTTTTCAGCCCATAGTTTAAGGTTTAGAACCTTTTTGTTAGCAGATAACAGAGCCTACATATCCTTCGTCAACACATGTTAGAGAAATGCCCCAAACACACACACCACTTTATCGTCCCAGCATTAAACTCTTTTTTATCCTATTCCTCATAACTGGTGCGATCCTCAGCGGCCTGCTTACTCTTTTCTATCAAAAAGAAACTAAGGACTTCTTGTACCTCATCAAAAGCCAGGAATCATACGGTCTTGAATTACAAAAACAAAGGACCAGCCATGTTTTCACTGATATCAAGGCTGATATCTTTTTTCTCCGGGACCAAAACGAACTCCAGCAATACCTTAAGACTCCAAAAAAAGAACAACTGCTATTGATGGGACAGGAGTATGTTTCGTTGGCAAAACGTACTCGTTTATATGACCAAATCAGGTATCTCGATGAACAGGGGATGGAAGTATTACGCGTCAACTTTAACCAGGGTGAACCTCTTATCGTCCCAGACGACCAGCTACAGTCTAAAGCTGACAGATATTATTTCAAGGAATGTGTTTCACTTAAAAAAGACGAGTTTTTTGTATCTCCTTTCGACCTTAACGTGGAACACGGCAGTGTAGAGAAACCTTTGAAACCCATGATTCGAATATGCACACCTGTATTTGACAGCCATGCCGCAAAACGTGGGGTCCTCCTCTTAAATTTTCTAGGCCAAGACATTATCTCAAGCTTGCTTTCCTTGGAACAGTTATCAATTGGACAAACCATGCTGCTCAATGACCAGGGTTATTGGCTCAGGCACCCTGATCCTGAGTATGAGTGGGGTTTCATGTTTAAGGATAAAACAAATATTTCGTTTGCGGTTCAGTCTCCTAACCTCTGGAAACAAATACTCTCATCTGCCAAGGGACAAATACATACCCCTAAAGGCATTTATTCATTTAGTACCGTACAGCCGATGATGGATGAAAATGTCTCAATTCGAGATATGGTGAAAACTACAGGCGCCAATGACCAATATAGATGGTACCTGTTATCTTTTCTTGCCCAAAAAGAAATCGAACAAAAATCCCGACTCATTCTCATGCAGTTTTTTATGCTGGGTGCTGCCATCTTTATCCTGGCAGCCATCGGCTCATGGTTTATTGCCTATGCTGTTACCAAAAGGAAAATTGCTCAAAATAAATTAAAAACAATGGCCTATTTTGATACATTGACCGACTTACCCAACAGACGCCATTTCTTTAACCGCCTCGAAGAAGCGATTTCTTATGGAAACCGCTATAATAGCATGCTGGCACTGATGTATATTGATCTTGACGGCTTTAAGAATATCAATGATAGCCTGGGCCATGATGCCGGCGACATACTCCTCCAGCACGTGGCTGACTGCCTGCGTAAAACATGCAGAGAATCAGATACAGTATCAAGACTCGGTGGCGATGAATTTGCCATTCTTATCCCCAAAGTCACTATCCAGGAAGACATCGCAACAATTGCAGCAAAAATTATAGCTATTCTTTCCCAGCCAATCATCATCAATAAAGCACAGGCTCAGGTGGGGGCAAGTATAGGGATAGCTCTTTTTCCAACAGATGGTGACAACGTAAGTCAATTACTCAAAAATGCTGATTCGGCAATGTATCTGGCCAAAAGTCAAGGAAAGAACCAGTATCTTTTCTTCAGCGATACCCAACCACCAAAAGGCTAATCAGAAGTCCCTGTTCACCGAGAATTATTTTTTAATGATTCACACGCCATGGAAAGACCTCTCAGCGTTCACGAAGACCGACCAGATCAAGCAGATGGATGGTCTTTCCTGCCACCTTAATTAACCCTTCATCTGTCATTTTAGCAAAAATTCGAGATAATGTTTCCGGAGTTGTTCCCAAAAGGCTTGCCAACTGCCCTTTGGGAACATCGAGTACCACCACGTCTTCCCTGCTTTGTTCCTCTATAAGATAAAGAAGGTAAGAGGCAAGACGGCCAGGTACTTCTTTCAGTGTCAGATTTTCAACTTGGGTTGTAAATCTTCGCAACCGCATGGACAAGACAGCCAACATACTCAAAGCCAGTGAAGGGTTAGCTGTCAGTAAATCAACGAATTCCAACCTTGGGAAGAAAAAGAGCTCTGAAGCTGCCAAGGTAGAGGCTGACGCAGGAAATGGGGTGCCATGAAACACAGGTACCTCACCAAAAGGCTCACCAACTCCGAATATATGTAGGATCTGCTCTTTGCCATCAATGGATAACTTGAAAATTTTCACCTTTCCGCTAGCCACCATATAGAAGCCATTTCCAGGCTCACCGTCATGAAAAATAGTTTGCCCACGTTGATATTTTTTTGAGATCGAGATGCTGCAAAGAGCGTTGAGTTGCTCATTAGTTAGGCCATTAAAAAGCAGACTTTTTTTAAGAATTTCTTTTTTTTTCACTTTTTTTGATAAAAAATTGTTTTTTGACCTAGATCAAAGAAAGAAACACCCTTAGGTGTATGATGTGTTCATTCAATACAGTACGCAACCGACAATAACTCACTTGAGGAAAAAGTACCATGTTCTGTAATCAATGCGAACAAACTGCAAAAGGAACTGGCTGTAATATCGCCGGCGTATGTGGCAAAAATGAAGAAGTAGCAGATCTTCAGGATCTGCTCATCCATGCCTTGCAGGGATTGTCTCTTTATGCAAACGAAGCACGACAGAACGGCATCGTTGATGAACCAACAGACCTGTTTACCTATGAGGCCATCTTCTCCACCCTGACAAATGTTGATTTTGATCCAGATCGGTTTTTTGCACTGATTAATAAAACCATAGAATATCGGGAATCGATGAAGGCCAAGGTTGCAGCCGCTGGCGGAAAAACTGATTTCCCTGAAGCTCCGGCAACGTTCCTGCCTGCTGATACTGTAGCGGGGATGGCTGATCAGGGGAAAGCATTAAACTTGATTGAGAATCTCGATAGTGATGAAAATATTCGTTCTTTGAAACAAACCCTGCTTTACGGTTTAAAGGGTATAGCCGCTTATGCAGACCATGCTGCTATTTTAGGACAGAAGGATCCTGCTGTTGCAGGATTTTGTTACGAAGCTTTATGTGCACTACTGGCTGAAGGGCTGACCGTGGAGCAATGTGTACCGGTTGCAATGAAGGCTGGAGAAATAAACCTTCGCGCAATGGAGCTTCTTGATGCTGCCAATACCGGAAATTACGGTCACCCTGTTCCCACCCAGGTACCGCTTGGCCATCGAAAAAACAAATGTATTCTCATTACCGGTCACGACCTCTATGACCTTGAGCTCCTGCTCAAACAGACCGAAGGTAAAGGGATTGATATCTATACCCATGGTGAAATGCTGCCCTGCCACGGCTATCCTGAACTGAAAAAACACGACCACTTTTATGGCCACTTTGGAACTGCCTGGCAAAACCAACACAAAGAATTCCCGAATTTCCCTGGACCAATTCTGTTTACCACTAACTGCATTCAAAAACCAAAGGATGACTACAAAGACCGCATCTTCACCAACGGTCTGGTCGGCTGGCCAGGAGTCAAGCACATTGAAGACAAGGATTACAGCGCGGTAATTGAAATGGCCCAAAGTATGGGCGGCTTTACCGATGACGCGGACCAGGGCTCTGTTATGGTTGGTTTTGCACGCAATGCAGTGCTTGGCGTAGCTGATACGGTTATCGAAGCTGTGAAATCCAAGGCTATCAGGCATTTCTTTCTCGTCGGCGGCTGCGACGGGGCAAAACCTGGCCGGGATTATTTCACCAAATTTGTAGAACAAGTACCAGACGACTGCATGGTTCTTACTCTAGCCTGTGGAAAATTCCGTTTCTTTGATAAAGATCTGGGATCCATATGCGGGATTCCACGGTTACTGGATGTCGGTCAGTGCAATGATGCTTATTCAGCCATTCAGATTGCAGTTGCCTTAGCAGACGCTTTTGAATGCGAGGTCAATGACCTGCCCCTGTCAATGATTATCTCCTGGTATGAACAAAAGGCAGTAGCGATCCTACTCACCTTACTCTACCTTGGGATCAAAGATATCCGTCTTGGACCTTCCCTTCCCGCTTTTATTTCTCCGGCTGTATTGCAATTTTTGGTCGATACATTTGACATCAAACCAATTGCAGAGACACCGGAAGAAGATCTGAAGGCTATCCTCGGCTAGCAGCTTTTCCTTTAAGTGACAGAAGAAAACCCTTCCTGTCGGATTTTTCCCGACAGGAAGGAAACCACAACGAATTTGACCACACAAAACCATAAGACTTATATTGTTATGCCGGATATGGATGCAGGCATGCTTTCGCCACAAGATCTTGAAAAAATAACTGCATTAGTCAGCAGGTATAATATACCCAGAATAAAAATAACGGGCGCTCAGCGGGTAGCTTTTCTCGGGATGGAACCAAAGCAGGCGGAAAGCCTGCAGAGAGAACTACACGTACCAGAAGAGGCGCCCCATAAGAATGGACGTCTCCATTATATCCAAGCCTGCCCAGGAAATGCATGGTGCAAATATGGGGTAGCAGACACGCTACGCATGCACAACAGATTAAAAAACATAGAACTTAAAAACCCCCTGCCCAGCAAAGTAAAAGTAGGTATTTCAGGATGCAGAATGTGCTGCTGTGAATCCTGGGTCCGTGATGTCGGTCTGGTTGCTGAAAAAAACGGCTGGCGGTTCACCTTTGGCGGCAATGGAGGCGGAAGGCCGAGAATAGGTGACATTGTTGCTGACGGACTTTCAGAAGATGAGGCAATTACTCTCATTGAAAAAACATTACACTACTACAGTACTACCGCCAAATTTAAGACACGCAGTGCCCGGTTTATGGAACGGATTGGAATAGAAGCCCTGCAAAAGGCAGTCCTTTCCTAACTTCACAAGTACATCCTTTTGCCGAAAATAAATCACGATTGAGAATAGATACAATGAAGAATATGCGAAAAATTATAGAAATTGATGAAGAATTGTGTGACGGCTGTGGACAATGTGTTCCTGATTGTGCCGAAGGTTCTTTGCAGATCATTGACGGCAAGGCCCGTTTGGTTGCCGATAAACTTTGCGATGGCCTTGGCGCTTGCCTTGGTTCCTGCCCTACCGGTGCTCTTCGCATTATAGAACGTGATGCTGACGAATTTGATGAAAAAGCTGTGGAAGAATACCTGGCCAGTATGAAAACCGGTAACGCCAAACAAGCTAAACAGGCCCCAAGTGGATGCCCATCTGCGCAACTACAAAACCTGCAGCCTGCTTCTCCTTGTCAAAGTGCAAACGCACCAAGTACTCAAGCTGGATCAGCACTCTCCCACTGGCCAGTACAAATTCGTCTGATCCCTGCGACTGCTCCCTTTCTGCAAAACAGTGATCTGTTGGTTGCAGCAGACTGCACGGCGGTTTCCCATCCCAATATCCAGCAGGATTATATAGCAGGAAAAGTGGTAATGATGGGCTGTCCGAAATTTGATGACCAGCAGCTTTATACACAACGGTTTACCGAAATATTTGAGACTGCTCAGCTGAAATCACTGACCATTTTGATCATGGAAGTACCCTGTTGCAGCTCTATGACACAAATCATTAAGAAGGCTTATGATGCTGTTAAACCTGATCTCCCTGTAAAACAGGTCGTAATTTCTACCCGCGGAACAATCTTGGAAGAATGTGATTGGTAGATGCCTTTCGGCCTCAAAGGTTTCCAGCCTTTGGGGCATTTTGACTAAACACCAGGCAATCATCCAATTTCACAAACTCTTCCCGCAGTCCTTGGCCGAAGCAACAGCACTTGCTTGATATCTGTTAATTCGTTATTATTGGTAGTGTACTCTCATTATTGGACATCACCTTTTCTCAAAACACGCACCCATGAAAACAAACCTGACCTTAATAGGCATGCCAGGAGCTGGCAAAAGTACCGTAGGCATCATCCTTGCGAAGACCCTTTCCATAGGATTTATTGACACTGATATTCTCATCCAAATAAACCAGCAGAAATCCTTACAGGAAATCATCGATGCCAGCGACTACCTGAATCTGCGACGCATTGAAAAAAATGAGATATGCAAGCTTAATGTCACCAACCATGTGATTGCGACCGGAGGTAGTGCCGCCTACAGTGAAAAAGCAATGCGCCACCTGCAGACCTTGTCTACTCTTGTCTTTCTTCATGTGGATTATGAAGAGATAATACGACGTATCAAAAATTTCGAAACCCGTGGTATTGCCAAGGCCGACAATCAGAGCTTTCGCGAACTTTTTGCTGAACGCCAAATTCTATACCGCAAATATGCTGACACTATCATCACCTGCTCTGCCCTGGACCAAGAAGAAGTCTCAGTACAAATTGCGGCAACCTTTCGCAGCCAGCAATAAAGATTGCAGCCTTATACAGGTATCGCTGCTGTTAATGACTCTACAAGACGCTGACGCTACCCACATACCATCGCCTTTCTATCCACCCTTAAATATATAAAGCGACTGCAGCTAAACACTATTATAATACGCCGTTAATATTGACGTGCTGGTTTGCTGAGTATTCGGCTTTTTCATGCACGTTCTTCTTAATACTCCCTTGCAGAGATAATACAGATGATCAGTGAGCAGGTTCACACAGCACTGCAAAATATAGTCGGTAAAAACAATGTTCACACCGAAACTGCAGATTTAATCACCCACAGTTACGACGCCACCCAAAAAGAATATCGCCCTGATGCGGTTGTCTATGCAATGACCGCAATAGAGGTCAGCGAAGTTGTCAAACTCGCTAACCAACATCGCATTCCCATAATCCCGCGCGGTGCTGGTAGTGGCTTTACTGGTGGTACTCTCCCCATCCAGGGAGGTATAGTTTTGGTCTTAACCAAAATGAACCGCATTCTAACCATTGATGAAGAAAATCTCACAGCCACAGTTGAACCTGGGGTGGTGACCGCCCATCTGCAAAAGGAAGTAGAACAACTCGGTCTATTTTACCCGCCTGATCCTGCATCAAAGGATTTTTGTACCCTTGGCGGTAATGTGGCTGAATGCGCAGGTGGCCCGCGGTGCGTAAAATACGGGGTGACTAAAGACTATATTCTAGGTCTGGAAGTAGTCACTCCGACCGGTGATATTATTCATACTGGTGGAGCAACGATGAAGAATGTTGTCGGTTATGATCTTACCAGACTCTTTGTCGGCTCAGAGGGGACTCTTGGAATTGTAACCAAAATTATCATACGGCTCTTACCCAAACCTGCTGCAAAAAAAACCATGCTTGTACAATTTGCATCCATAGAAGATGCAGCGCAGGCTGTTTCTGCAGTAATCCGCGGCAAGATTATCCCAACCACACTGGAGTTTCTTGACGCAACCACCCTTGCCTGTATCCGTCATAACAGCGCATTAAACATACCTGAAGAGTGTAGAGCCCTGCTAATCATTGAAGTAGATGGAGATGCGGATATCCTTGAGCGGCAAGCTGACACCATAATTAACCTGGTCAGCGGTCTTGATGTACTCCATACTGAAATTGCAGAAACAGAAGAACAATCAGAGGCCATCTGGAGCGTACGCCGTAGCGTCAGCCCCAATATGCGGAAAATCAACCCCGACAAATTCAATGAAGACATAGTCGTTCCACGGTCCAGAGTGCCTGACATGATACGTGCCCTTGAAAAACTCTCAAACAAATATAATGTTCCTATTGTCAATTTCGGCCATGCAGGCGACGGAAATATTCATGTAAATGTGATGGTTGATCTCAAACAGCCGGGTATGACAGATACTGTACAACAGGTACTGCAGGAAATTTTCCAGACAACCGTTGACATGGACGGCTCCATCAGCGGCGAACATGG